>JACMOG010000507.1 GCA_014378125.1 Vitreoscilla sp.
AGCTCCCGGGTAATCATGGGCTACCCCCGCGGTGGCCCAGCTCGATCAGGTGACCCAACAGAATGCGGCGGTGGTGGAGGAGTCGGCCGCGGCCGCCGAGAGCCTGAAGCATCAGGCCGAGCAGCTGGTGCAGGCCGTCGCGGTGTTCCAGCTGGCCTGACACGTCGCGTAACGTTACAAGACGAACAAGAGCGCATTCCGCCAGCTCATGCATTGACGCGATTTCGCGCGGTCCCGCAAGATCGCCTCTCCATGCCGTTGCCCCGACTTTCCATCCTCTCGCTGGCCTGCGCCGCTGGCCTCGTCGCCAGCGCGTCGGCATTTGCCGCGGCCGACGACCAGCCCGCCCCGAGCACGCCCGTCGCCACCTCCGGTGGCTTCGTGGCCACCACGCGCCGGCTGATCGACGACACGCTCGAGAAGGAACGGGCCGTGGTGGCGGTGCTGCGCGAGAACGTGGTGTCGCGCGTGATGGCCACCTCGTGGCGGCTCAGCCTGGGCGCACCCTACGTCACCCGCGCCACCGCGATCGTGTCGCACGGGCCCGTGCCCAACGACTTCGCCGACGCGGGCTCCGCGCCGATCCCGGACGAGGACGCCATCGACCTGTCGCTCGGCGCGCGCTGGCGCGTGGTGCACGGCGACGCCAATTCGCACGTGCCCAGCGCCGCGTGGATGCCCGACCTGCAGGCCGCCGACGCGCACCACGCCGCGCTGCGTCCTACCATGAACCTCAGCGGCGAATGGGCGCTGCCCAACGACTTCTCGCTGGGCGTGATGCCGGGCATGGCGGTCGACTACTCCGTGCAGGGCCGGCGCCAGTCCACCGGCACGCTGGCGGTCACGCTGGGCAAGACATGGTCGCCGCAATGGCGCACCTTCGTCGACATGGCGCGCGACCGCATGGGCACGCTGCAGATGGCCGGCGCCTCCACCAGCGTCGATGCCGGCGTCAGCTTCGCGGCCGCGCCCGGCACGTCCATCGACTTCGCCGTCACGCACGGCATCAGCGACACGGCGGCGCCGTTCCAGGCCGGGCTGGGCGTGTCGTCGCGATTCTGAGCCTGGGCACCACCGTCGAGCGGTGGAACTTTTCTCGTCGCTCCGGAACAGATCTGCGCGCCTGCAGCCGCCCTGTTGCATCGATCACCCTGCGTCGGCCTCTTCACAATTGGAGGCTTGTCCGCAAGCAGGAAACTGTCCTATGCTGCAGCGCGTCAACCCCATTTCAATGAAGCCCTCGCGTCCTTTCCTCGCCACCGCCCTCGTCGCCGCGTCGCTCGCCTTCGGTGCGACGGCCGCGTTCGCCCAGGAAGACGTGTTCGGCGCCGACATCGAGCTCGACACGCTGGGTGGGGACGTGACCGACCCGGCGGTGTACGCCACGCTGCTGCCCAACCCGGACGTCGACGACCCCACGCTGCTGAAGTCGGCCATCACGGCCGCGATGGCGTCTCCCGAATCCAGGCCCAAGAACGTGGTGCCCATGACGGCCGTGGTCACCAAGCCGGCGCTCAAGCCGGTGCGCATCGACCCGGCCGCGCTGGGCTCGCCGGCCAACCGCGTGGTGCTCGACAGCAAGCAGCAGGTGCAGTTGCACGCCGACGGCATGCCCGCCCCCAACGGCCCCGACCGCGATCCGCTGGTGCGCGTGCTGCCGCGCGCGGCCAATCCCGCCGACGTCACGTTCGGAGCACGCTGGAGCGCCGAGGATCGCATCGCCGCCCCCGTGCTGTCGTCGCTGGCCTGGCAGGCGCACGCCGACGTCGTCACCGGGGCGCCGCCTCCGCGCGCCGGCAACGTACGCCGCTCGCTGCGCATCACGGCCATGTGGGACACGCCTGAAGACGTCTCCATCGGCTTCACGCCGGGCGTCACGCGGGGCGGCGGCATGGCCTTCGAGCACTACGTGACCGGCCTCGAGGTGAGCACGGTCGACAAGACCAAGGCCGCGCGCTGGAAGAGCTACGTGGAGCTGTCGGGCGAGAAGCTGGCGTTCAACAACGTCATCGACAACAACACGGCCCACGTCGCCGCCGGCGCCACGTTCGCGGCCTCGTCGAAGGCGCAGCTCGACTTCAACGTCTCGCGCGGCACCACCTGGATGTCGAACGACCTCACCTCCACGGTGGGACTGGCCGTCCACTTCTGATCTCGCAGCGCGGCACTCCGAGACCCGTGCTGCCGGAGAATGGGGCGGCCGCGATGACCGCGATCCCCGCCACTTTCCCCCTCGTCCGCCGCCCCGTGCCCTTGTGGCTGCTGGTGCTCGTCACCTTCAGCGGCACGCTGGCCATGCACATGTTCGTGCCGCCGCCCGACGCTGCTGGCGGGCCTGGCGCTCTACACGGCGGGCGGCCTCGCCGCCTCGCTGGCGCCCAGCGTGGGCGTGCTGATCGTCGCGCGGCTGGTGCAGGCCGCGGGCGGCTGCGCGGGCCTGCTGCTGGGTCGCGCCATCGTGCGCGACACGGCCGAATCGACCGACGCCGTGCGCCGCCTCGCGTTGATGAGCCTGATGACGATGGTCGGCCCCGGCCTCGCGCCGCTGGTGGGCGGCCTCCTGGCGGGCTCGCTGGGCTGGCGCGCCATCTTCTACGTGCTCACCGCGCTGGGGGTGGTCAACTTCTGCGTGTCGTGGCGGCTGCTGCCCGAGACGGGCAAGCCCAGCGGCAACATCAGCGCGCGCGGCGTGGCGCGCGACTATCGCGCCCTGCTCGGATCGCCCCGCTTCCTCGGCTTCGCGCTGGGCGGCGGCTGCGCCACCACCGCGTTCTACGGCTTCATCGCGGCGGCGCCGTTCATCTTCATCAACGAGCTGCACCGACCGCTGCACGAGGTGGGGCTGTACCTGGGCCTGCTGATCGTCGGCGTGTCCATCGGCAACATCCTGGCCAGCCGGCTCATCGGCCGTTTCTCCATCGAGCGGCTGCTGATGGCCGCGGTGATGTCCATCGGCGCCGCCAACCTGTTCACGCGCAACTTCTGGAAGGCCTACGTCGACACCGGGGTGACGCCGGCCGGCGAGGCCAAGGTGGCCAAGCTGGTGTCGTTGGTGGTGAAGGTGGGCGCGCTGGTGATCATCCTCGTGCTGCCCACCAAGTTCGCGCTGGACCTGCAGCTGCTGGGCGGCGTGTGGATCCTGCAGACCTTCCCTGCCGTTGTGTTCGGCCTGTTCTTCGCGTGGTTCCGCGCACCCGCCCTGCTGCTGGGCTGGGCCGTGGGCCTGGGCACCGGCACGTGGCTGGCGTTCGCGGACGGCGTCAAGCCCGTGCATACGTTCGTGCTGGGCGGCGATTCGTACGCGATGTACACCGGCCTCTTCGCGCTGGTCGTCAACATCGTGGTGGCGTCGATCGCGCAGGTGGCGTTGGGCAACCGGGGCGCGAGGCAGGCGCCGGCGGTGCGCTGAGCAGACTCGCCAGGGTACGCAAGTTCCCTGGCGGGCTACCTGGGACGCCCCGCTTCGATCCATCTCTGGGTCATGCCTCGCGCAAGGTTGTAGCGAGCGCAGTTGTATTGCTCCAAGTGATCCAGTTCGGTATTCGCGATGACGCGCAACGCCGCCAGGTCAGCGCTGGCGACGGACACTTCGGAGAAGGCGTCTGCCAGCGTTCGGCCCTGGAAGACGACGAACTGCATGAGTTCGTTCAGGGCCTGTCGGTACTTGGCTCGAATCGGATCGGGCACGTCGAGCGAGGCGCGCAGCACGCTGTACTTCAGGATGGAACGCCGGTATATGAATTCGAACAACTCCACCGCCGCGGCGACGTTGCGCTGCTCGTAGACGCCGAGCATGGCCGTTGCATAGTCCGCGCGCTCCACGTCCAGGAAGGACAGGGGGGCGCAGTTGTAAAGCATGAGCGGCATGTTGGCGCTCAGTCGACTCGTGCGCTTGTTGCCGTCCGCGAAGGGCTGCAGGTAGGCAACGTTGACCCAGAGGAAGAACGCGGCTTCCACAGGGTTCTGGATATGTCGAACCTTGCCAACGATGGACGTCAACGTTTCCTCCAGGAACGTGGGCACGTTGCTCGGCAGATATACGGAACCGTTGATGTTCACCACGCGTCGGCGGAAGCTGCCGATGTCCCGCGAGTCTCTCAAGAGGTCCTTCATCAGCTTGGCCTGCAGGTCGACGATCACGTGCACCGTGACGCCTTCCGTCGGCACCGCATCGACCATGAATTCGATGGCGTTCTTGTGATTGAGCAGCATCAAGGTGTCGGCATCCAGAGGGCCTGCCTGCTCTCCGAGTTCGAAAAGCTCCTTGGTGTCGAGCAAGCTCTTGTTGTTGCCCTCCAACCGCGATGAGGACCAGGACAGGTCGATGAGCAGTTGCTCCAGCACCTCGCGGGCGTAGGTTCCCGCGGGCTGCTGGTCGCGGCTGCGGCCGGCTTCGAACAATTCCGTGGCCAATTGCGGCGGCAGGAGGCTGGACTGGTTCGGGATGTAGCGCTCCACGAAACTGCTTTCGTAACCCACGGGGGTGCGCGTTCCCGGCGGCGCGCGAAGTGCTTCGACCAAGGACAAGGAGGCCGGCGACCAACGAAGCACCCCTGGTCCGGGCGGCGGAGGCGAGACTGAAGGCGGGATGCCCGACGCGGTCTTGCCAGCGTCCGTGGCAACGTAACGAGTGGACCGGCCGTCCCCCAGTCTTTGCAGGAATCCGAAGTCGAGGAGGTCTCGCAAGGCCCGGTTGACGGTTGGCCGGGAGGTCTCGAGGGCCTGCGCCAAGACCGCTGGCTGCACCGGTTCTCCCGCCGCAATGACCTCGTTCAGCAAGGCAGCGTGACGAGGCGAAAGACGCGAGTCGGTCATTGATCCGGCAATCTTGTCAATCTTGTCGGAATGACAAGATTAGATCCTAATCTTATCAAATTATCCAGAAAATGACAAGATTAAACGTACATGACAAGAAAGTCGGCCGGCGCTCGGACCTTCAAACCAGCGCGTGCAGGCCCTGGTATCCCACGTACAGCCCCACCAGCAGGATCAACGCGCCCGAGAAGTACGGAGCCTTCGCCGCCAGCTCGCTGAAGCGTCCGCTGCTCACGCGCCTGGACAGGTGCTTCACGCCGAGCGCGGCGATCACACCCGTGGCCACCATCGTCAGCGCGAGGCCGACCGAGAAGCCCAGCACCAGCGTGGCGCCGAGCGCGACGCGCTTGAGCCGCAGGCACAGCAGCAGCACGGTGATCGAGGCGGGGCACGGGATCAGGCCGCCGGTGAGGCCGAACATGACGATCTGGCCGGTGGTCACCTGCTTGCCGACGAAGCGATCCTGGAACTGCTGGGCGTGCATGCGGGCGTGCGGGTCGTTGCCGGCGTCTTCCACGATGGCGCTGGTCGCGTTTGCAGGGCCGTGGTCGTGGCCGCAGGCGGCCCCGTGGGCATGGCCGTGATCGTGGCCATGGTCGTCATGCGCGTGCGCGTGATCGTGCGTCTCGTCCTCATGCGTCTCGTGCGCGTGCGCGTGATCGTCGTGCGCATGGTCATGCCCACCCTCGCTCCCATGGTCGTGGAAGCAAGCCGCCTTGTTCTGCGACGTGCGCCACAGCATCCACACGGCCACGCCCATGATCAGCACGGCCGAGATGACCTGCATCCACGGCTCGCTCGCCTCGGCGCTCCATTGCTGGCCGAAGTACATGCCGCCCAGCGCGATCAGCCAGACGATGGCCGTGTGCGACACGGTGGCGGCCAGTCCAAGCAGCACGGCCTGCATCAAGGTGCCGCGCACCGCGATGATGAAGGCCGCCATCATGGTCTTCGAATGGCCGGGCTCGAGGCCGTGCAACGCGCCCAGCAGGATCGCGCTGGGGATGAACAGCCAGGCGTCGCCGCCCTGCAGCAGGGTGTGGAAGTCGGTCATAGGTATTTGGTGATGGCCTTGAACTGGCTGATGGCGTCGCGGGCGCCCACGCCCTCGACGGCGTGCTCCAGGCAATGGTCGATGTGGTCGTGCACCAGCGTCTTCTTGGCGTTGCCCACGGCGCTCTCCACCGCCTGCATCTGCTGGGCGATCTCGAGACAGTCGCGCCCCTCCTCCAGCATCGTGACGATGCTGCGAAGATGCCCTTCGGCGCGCTTCAGGCGCTTGATGATGTCGGGATGGGACGGGTGGACGGCCATGGCTTGTATCCTGTGGGGGAGGATAGGATACCTCGTCGAACCGTCGCCGTCCTGAAGGCGTCCGCCCCAAGGGGCCCGATTCGCTTCCATCCATATTAGTTGTATTGAACAACTTGCAGGCGTATAGTGAACTCACCGACCCAAAGGACGAGCGCCATGACCACCCAGCTCCTGATCATCGATCCGCAGAACGACTTCTGCGACGTCCCCGCCGGTTATCGTCCGCTCGATCCGCTGACCGGCGCCGTCGTCGCCCCCGCCCTGCCCGTGGCCGGCGCCCACGCCGACATGCTGCGCACCGCTGCGTTCATCCGCGCCGCCAGCTCGCAACTGGACGAGATCACCGTCACGCTCGACTCACACCACCACATTGATATCGCCCACCCCACGTTCTGGCAAAGGGCCGAAGGCGAGGCCGTGACGCCGTTCACCACGATCACCGCCGCCCAGGTGCGCGCCGGCGAGTTCCGACCACGCGACGCCGCCGCGCTGCCGCGCACGCTCTCCTACCTCGACGAGCTGGAAGCCCGCGGCCGCTACACGTTGATGGTGTGGCCGGTGCACTGCGAGATCGGCACCTGGGGCCACGGCGTGCACGCCAACGTGCGCGCCGCCTGGAACGAGTGGGAAGAATCGAGCTTGCACTGCGTGCGCAAGGTGACCAAGGGCGAGAACCCGTGGACGGAGCATTACAGCGCCATCCAGGCCGAGGTGCCTGACGCCGCCGACGAGCACACGCACATGAACACCGCGCTGCTGGACGAGCTCGACCGCGCCGACACCCTGTTCATCGCCGGCGAGGCCAGCAGCCACTGCGTGCGTGCCACCACCGAGCACATCGTCGATAACCTGCCCGGCGGACGTCCGGAGCGCGTGGTGCTGCTCACCGACTGCATGAGCCCGGTGGGCGGCTTCGAGGCCCAGCATTCCGCCTTTCTCGACGAGATGCGGGCCAAGGGCGTGCGCCTGATGAGCTCGGCGCAGGCGCTGTCGCTGTCGCTGAGCGTCGAGCTCAACAACCAATCGCAATCAAGAGGTACGTGAAATGGTCAAAAGGGCTACAGGGCAGTTGTGGGGCAATGTCGAGATCAATGGAGTCAACCTTTCCACGATGCTCTGCATCGATAGTGATGCCCCCGATGAATTCATGCTCCACATTCTTGAGGACGGCAACGACCGCGCAGTCCTTGCCATCGCGTCCTCAGAAGGAGAGCTACTAAGGCTGACCCCGAAGTTTCTTTATAGACACGCACAAGACGGTAGTTGGCTTTTGCCTGCGCTGAACGAGCAAGAAGTGAAGGAGATGCGCGAGACGAGTGCGCTCCTTGCAGTGACTGCCGCTGGATATGAGGGTCGCTGGATCGGCCCCGACGACCGAGGCGGCGCGATTTCGTTCTCACTTAGCGACAAGGACGATCGAGTCATCGCTGAATACTGCGAAACCTGGGACGATTTCAAGTCTTGGGTGACCACACTTCGGCGAAACAACGGCGCTGCCATCTATCGTGGCCACGGGAGCAACCAGTTCCGACTCGAAACCACACTCAGCCGCGCGGGGAGGAATCGCATTGAGCGCTATTGTGCAGAAACCGTTCCTCAATTTCGAAACCACACGGAAGCTCTTCTGTCGACATGGTTTGACAAGACCAGCGCCGACGATTTCTCAACCGTTCTAGGACTGGCACAACATCATGGACTGCCAATACCCCTGCTCGATTGGACTGCGTCCCCTTACGTCGCCGCATTCTTTGCGTTCACGGACGCCTTGGATGCGAGACGTGACCCTCAAGAACATTCGCATGTGCGGATCTTCGCGCTGACGAACGAGTTCGTAGAACTAACGACTCAGCCGATAGTCACACTTCCGCGAGTTCGGCCATACGTTGCCTCGCTCTCGATCTCCGCCCGCTCAAATCCAAGGCTCTACGCACAGCAAGGTCAGTTTCTGGTCTCAAACGTTTCGGCGATGGAGGATTTCATTCGCCATGTCGAGCGCGCGGCCCAGAAGCGTGTTCTCTTTGCTGCAGACATACCGACCGAGGCAGCCAGCGACGTGCTCGAAGATCTGACGTTCATGGGTCTAACGGCGGCAACGATGTTTCCAGGGCTCGATGGAATTTGCAAGATGATGCGGCACGAGATGTCATTCAAGCGGCGCGCTCAGCACGCTGCACCAAATGTCCCGAGTCCTCCACTTAGCTTGGAAGAACCACAGCAGCCTAAGGCAGCGGAATGAGATGCCTATGACTTACCCCGTCCTCCACAGCCTGCTCGAGACCGACCTCTACAAGTTCACGATGTGGCAGACCATGCTGCATCGGCACCCGCAGGCACAGGCCGAGTACCGCTTCGTGTGCCGCAACCACCCGGCCTTCCCGCTGGCCGAGTTGCTGCCCGAGGTGGACCAACAGCTCGACCACCTGTGCTCGCTGTCGTTCACCGAGGACGAGCTGGGGTACCTGGGCGCCCTGCGCTACATCAAGAACGACTTCGTCGACTTCCTGCGCATCTTCAAGTTCCAGCGTCGCTTCGTGCGCGCATCGATCGCCGAGGACGGCCGCACGCTGGAGATCGTGGCCGAGGGCCCGCAGGTGCACGTGATGGGCTTCGAGATCTACGTGCTCGCCATCGTCAACGAGCTCTACTTCCGCCGCAGCGACCAGCCCGCCGCGCTGGCCGAGGGTCGCGCGCGGCTGCGGGCCAAGATCGCCGCGCTGCGCGCGTTCGGCGCGGACGAGCCCGCGCGCGCGAATCCGTTCGAGTTCTTCGACTTCGGCGTGCGGCGCCGTTTCTCCGGCGCGTGGCAGGAGGAGGTGGTGCGCACGTTGAAGGACGAGGTGCCCCAGTTCTTCAAGGGCACGTCCAACGTGCACCTCGCGAAGCAGTTCGGCCTGGTGGCCATCGGCACCATGGCGCACGAATACCTCCAGTCGTACCAGGCCTTCGACGTGCGCCTGCGCGACTTCCAGAAGATGGCACTCGAGAACTGGGTGCAGGAGTACCGCGGCGACCTGGGCGTGGCGCTCACCGACGTCGTGGGCATGGACGCCTTCCTGGCCGACTTCGACCTGTACTTCGCCAAGCTGTTCGACGGCCTGCGCCACGACTCGGGCGACCCGACCGTCTGGGGCGAGAAGGCGCTGGCCCACTACGCCAAGCTGCGCATCGACGCGCACACCAAGCGCCTCACGTTCTCGGACGGGCTCGACCTCGACACCGCGTTCGGCATCTACCGCCGCTTCGCCGACCGCACCCAGGTGGGCTTCGGCATCGGCACCAACCTCTCCAACGACGTCGGCCTGGTGCCGCTCAACATCGTGATGAAGCTGACGCAGTGCAACGGCCAGCCGGTGGCCAAGCTGTCCGACTCGCCCGGCAAGACGCTCTGCAAGGACGAGACCTTCCTGGCCTACCTGCGCCAGGTGTTCCACGTCGCGCCCGAACCCGCCTGAGGAGCGCCGCATGCTTCGCATCACCGTTGCACAGTTGAACTGGATGGTCGGCGACATCGCCGGCAACGTCGACAAGATGATCGCCGCCGCCCGCGACGCGGCCGCCGCGCGCGCCGACCTGGTCGTCTTCTCCGGGCTCTGCGTCACGGGCTACTACCCCGGCGACCTGCTCGACGAGCCCGACTTCCTGGCCCGCGCCGCGCAGGGGTTGGCGCAACTGCAGGCCGCGTCGAAGGAAATGCCGGCGCTCCACTGGATCGTGGGCGCGCCGCTCGCGCGCGAGGGCGCCGGCAAGCGCCTGCTCAACGCGCTGGTGGTACTGTAAGACGGCGAGATCGTGCTGCGCTACGCCAAGCAGTTGCTGCCGACGTACAACATCTTCGACGAGATGCGCCACTTCGCGCCGGGTCCCGACGTGGCTCGCGTGCTGCGCATCGGCGCCACGCAGGTGGGCCTGATGATCTGCGAGGACGGCTGGAACGACGCCGGCGACGACTACGCGGTGAACCCGTTCTCGCGCCTGGCCGACGCCGCGCCCGACCTGGTGGTGTCCATCAACGCGAGCCCGTCCGACGTCGGCAAGCGCGAGATGCGCCACGCGGTCTTCGGCGCCGCCTGCAGGCGCCACGGCTTCCCGCTGCTGTACGTGAACCAGGTGGGTGGCCAGGACACGATCGTGTTCGACGGCGCGTCGTTCGCGGTCGACGCATCGGGCGCCGTCTGCTACGAGGCGCGGCGCTTCGTGGAGGACGTCACCACGCTGGCCTTCGACGACGGCCGTTTCTCCTCGGGCACCGGCGAGTGGCTGGCGCCGGTCGATCCGAAGGGCCTGTCGACGATGGCGTTCTACCGCGCGCAGATCGTGCTGGGGTTGCGCGACTACGCGCGCCGCTGCGGCTTCTCCAAGGCCGTCATCGGATCGTCGGGCGGCATCGACAGCGCACTCACCATGGCGCTGGCGGTCGATGCGCTGGGCGCCGACAACGTGGTGGGCGTCACGATGCCGTCGGTGTACTCGTCGGCCGGATCGGTGGACGACTCGGTGACGCTGTGCCGCAACCTGGGCATCGCGCTGGCGACGCATCCCATCGCCGACACGGTGGCCGCGTTCTCGCGCCAATTCGAGACCTCGTTCGGCCAGCCGCTGAAGGGCCTGCCGCTGGAGAACCTGCAGGCCCGCGTGCGCGGCACCACGCTGATGGCGTACTCCAACGCGTTCGGCCACCTGCTGCTGACCACGGGCAACAAGTCGGAGATCTCGGTGGGCTACTGCACGCTCTACGGCGACACCAACGGCGGCCTGGGCCTGATCGGCGATCTCTACAAGACCGAGGTGTTCGCGCTCGCGCGCCATCTGAACGAGGCCGCCGGCCGAGAGCTGATCCCGCAGGCCATCATCGACAAGGAGCCGTCGGCCGAGCTCGCGCCCGACCAGCGCGACACCGACAGCCTGCCGCCCTATCCGGTGCCCGACGAGATCCTCAAGCTGCTGATCGAGGGCGGCCGCCTGGCGTCCGCCGAACTGGCGCACGCCACGCAATTCGTGTCGGCCCTGCGCGCGCAACCCGCGGGCGAGGCGCTCGTCACGCGCGTGCGGGCCATGATCGCGCGCAACGAGTACAAGCGGCGCCAGGCCCCGCCCATCATCCGCGTGCGTTCGCGCGCGTTCGGCATCGGCCGCCAGATGCCCATCGCGGCCAAGGTGGCCTGAACAGGACAACACATGACCATGACCTCCGACCTCGCCGTCCTCGTCGGCCGCTTCCAGCCTTTTCACGATGCCCACCTCGCGCTGGTGACGCGGGCGGTGGCCATCGCGCCGCGCGTGGTGGTGATCGTCGGCTCCGCGTTCCAGGCCCGCACGCCGAAGAACCCGTTCACGTGGACGGAGCGCGCCGAGATGGTCCGGCTCGCCCTGCCCGAGGCCGATCGAGAACGCGTCACCGTGCTGCCGATGCGCGACTACTACGACGAGGCGCGCTGGGTTTCCAGCGTGCGCCAGGCGGTGGCCACGTTGCCCGGCTTCGACTCCGTCGCCCGCATCACGCTGGTGGGCCACTTCAAGGACGCCACCAGCGGCTACCTGGCGGCCTTCCCCGGCTGGACCTTCGATTCGGTGCAGCGCCTGCCCAGCCCCGACGGCGCGCAGCTGCGCGACGCGCTGTTCGCCAGCGTGCCCGAGGACGCGCACCAGCCGCTGCAGCTCGACGCCGCGCTCGCCGCCTTCGTCGACCAGGCCCCGGCGTCCACCGTCGCCTTCCTGCGTGCGTGGACGGCCCTGCCCTTCGTCGACGAGCTGGCCCCCGAGTGGCGCATGCTCAGGCGCTACAAGGAGGCATGGCGCGCCGCGCCGTACGCGCCCACCTTCGTCACCGTCGACGCGGTGCTGCAGTGCGCCGGCCAGGTGCTGTTGATCCGACGCGGCAAGGCGCCGGGCCGCGGCCTCTACGCCGTGCCGGGCGGCTTCATCGAGGCGCGCGAGACCACGTGGCAGTCGTGCCTGCGCGAGCTGGCGGAAGAGACGCACCTGAAGCTGCTGGAAGAAACCATGCGCCGCAGCCTGCGCTCGGTGGCCGTGTTCGACCATCCCGACCGCAGCCAGCGCGGCCGCACCATCACGCACGCCCACCATTTCGACCTGGGCGACCGCGAGCTGCCCGAGGTGCGCGCCGACGACGATGCGGCGTCGGTGGAGTGGGTGCGCGTGCAAGACCTGGGCGCAATGGAAGACCGATTCTTCGACGATCATTTCCACATGCTCGACCACTTCCTCGGCCTCACCCCTTCCTGACTGTCCATGGCCACCTACAAAGGCATCTCCTTCCCCGACCACGTGGCGCCGCTCGCGCGCCACATGCACTCGGTCAACGACCATCGCGAGGCGCTCGCCGCGCTCAGCAGCACCTGGGACACGCTGGCATTGCTGGCACAACTGTCCAACCTCAAGGCCGACATGACCGAGGTGCGGGCCAGCTTCGCGCAGCTCACCAACGAGCTGCTCGTGTGCCTGGCCGAGGAGATGCTCGAGCTCGCCGACGGCACGCTGGGCCACCAGGCGCAGATCGCGGTGGACGTGCTCACGCGAAACCTGTTCGAGCGCACCGCCGACATCGGCTTCCTGGCCACCGACTCGGCCATCGTCGACGCCTGCGTCGCCAACGACCCGGCCGTCTTCACGGCGCTGCGCGAACGCCTGCGCGCCTATGCCGCGCGCTACACGGTCTACCGCGACATCGTGCTGCTGGCGCCCGACGGCCAGGTGCTGACCCGGCTGGTCGACGGCTTCGACGGCCGCTCCGCCTCGCCGCTGGTGGTCCATGCGCTGCGCGCACAGGGCGGCTTCGTCGAGACCTTCGCGCCCACCGATTTCTGCGGCGACGCGCCCGCGCTCACCTACGCGTGGCGCGTCGAACAGGGCGGCCGCCCGGTGGGCGTGCTGGCGCTGGTGTTCGACCTCGAGCGCGAGGCCGCGATGATCTTCGAGCGCCTCGCGTCCCGCGACGAGGTGCTGGCCTTCGTGGACGCGCAGCAACGCGTGGTGGTGTCCAACGACGCCGCGCGGCTGCCGCCCGGCCACTTGATGGCGCTGCGCGCGGGTTCGGCCTCGTTGCGGCTTGGCGGCGTCACCCATCTCGTCACGCAACGCCAGGGTCGTCCGTACCAGGGCTACGCCGGGCCGGGCTGGTCCACCGTGGCGCTGGCGCCGGTGGAGCTGGCATTCGGCGAGTCCATCGACGCGTCGACGCCCGTGGCGTTCTCGGGCGAGGACGTGTTCTCCGCGCGCCTGCTCGACGTGCCGGTGCGCGCCCGCGAGATCCAGCGCCGCCTCGACCGCATGGTGTGGAACGGCCGCATCCACCAGGCCAACGAGTCCAACGCCTTCTCGCGTTCGCTGCTGGAGGAGATCGCCGGCACCGGCCGCAAGACCAAGGACCAGTTCGAGCGCGCATCCGCCGAGCTGCTCACCACGGTGGCCTCGGGCCTGCTGGGCGAGGCGCGCTTCCTGGCCGACCTGGCGGTGGACGTGCTCGACCGCAATCTCTACGAACGCGCCAACGACTGCCGCTGGTGGGCCACCAGCCCGGTGCTGGCGACGATGGACGCCGCCGCCGCGTGCAAGACGCTGGCGCACATCAACGGCCTGTACACCGTCTACGCAAATGTGCTGCTGTTCGACGCCCACGGCGTGGTGATCGCCGCCAGCCGCGACACGCAGGCCGAGGGCCGCCAGCTGACCCAGCCCTGGGTGGCCGAATGCCTGCGCCTGCGCGACCCGATGCGGTGCGCCGTATCGCCCTTCGAGCCCAGCGACCTCTACGACGGTGTCGGCACCTATGTCTACGCGGCCCCGGTACTGGCCGGCGGCCAGGCCGTGGGCGGCGTGGCGCTGGTGTTCGACAGCACGCCGCAGTTCGAGGCGATGCTGCGCGCGGCGCTGCCGCCCACGCCCGGTTCGATGGCCGCGTTCTGCCGCCCCGACGGCACCACCATCAGCCGCACCGCGGAGCTGCCGATGGCCTTGCCGGCCGCCGTCCTGTCGCTCGCGCCGGGGCAGTCGTGGTCGGGCGTGCTCGCCGAAGGCGACCGGTGCTTCATGGTCGGCGCCACCGCCGGCAGCGGCTACCGCGAGTTCAAGACCAGCGACGGCTATGCCGAGCCGGTGATCGGCGTGGTGGTGATCCCGTGCGGCAGCAGGATCGACCGCCCGCTGGCCGCCCCGCCGCAGGTCGCCAACGTGCCCGGCGGCGCCGAGATCGCCACCTTCCTGATCGGCGAGCACCTGATGGGCGTGCCTGCCGGCGAGGTCATCGAATGCATCGAGGTGACCGCCGCCGTGCGCGTGTGGCGTGGCGGCTTCGCGCAGCGCCACGCGCTGGTGCTGCGCTCGGGCACGCAGCGCTTCGGCCTGCTGGTGTCCGAGCTGGGCCCCGTCGCCGACATGAAGCTCACCGAGGAACGCGGCCTCACGGGGCGCGGCGACGTCACCAAGCTGATCTCGCAGCTGGCGCGCTCGGGGTCGGTGTTCATTCCGGTGTTGTCGCCGGATGCCGTGTTCGGCGGCGCGTCGAGCTGAGCGACGTCGAAGTCGGCAATCCACCATGCCCCCGCGCAAGACCGCTTCCCTCGGTGCCGACTTCCCGCGGCCAACCACCACCGTCGACGTCCTGATCTTCACGGTCATCGACGACGCGCTGAAGGTGTTGCTGGTGCAACGCCCGCCCGGCACCGACGACCCGTTCCCCGGCCTGTGGGCGCTGCCCGGCGGATTCGTCGACGTCGGCCTCGACGCCGACCTCGAGGCCTGCGCGCGCCGCAAGCTGTCGGACAAGACCAGCGTCGCGGCTCCTTACCTGGAGCAGCTCGGGAGCTGGGGCGGCGCCACGCGCGATCCGCGCGGATGGTCGGCCACGCACGCTTACTTCGCGCTGATGCCGGCCGAGGGCGTGACGCTGTCCAAGGGCGCGAACGCCGCCGACGTCGCGTGGTTCACCGTCGACGCCGCGCTGCTTTCGAAGAAGAAGCTTGCGTTCGATCACGCGCAGATCCTGCGCGCGGGCGTCGAGCGCCTGCGCAGCAAGGTCGAATACACGTCGCTGCCGGCCTGGCTGCTGCCCGAGCCGTTCACGTTGCCGCAGCTGCAGCGTACCTACGAAGTGGTACTGGGGCGGCCCGTCGACAAGAGCGGCTTCCGCACCCGCATGATGGCGGCCGATTTCCTGGTGGAGGCCGGCGTCGTCGAGAGCGATTCGAACCGGCCGCCGATGGGGTATCGGCTGAAGGATCGCGCGACGCCGGTGTTCTTTCCGCGCACGTTCAGTCCGCGGGGTTGAGCGCCGTCATCCCACGCGATCCAGTTGGTCGAACTCGGCCTGCGTCAGCTCGATGTCGGCCGCCTTCACGTTCTCCTCCAGGTGCGCCACCTTCGACGTGCCCGGGATCGGGATGATGACCGGGCTGCGCTGCAGCAGCCAGGCGACCGCGACCTGGCTCTGCGTGGCGCCGTGGGCCTTGGCGATGGCGTCGAGGGCCGACGTGCCTTCGCGGGTGAGCTCGCCGGCGGCCAGCGGAAACCAGGGGATGAAGCCGATGCCGTGGGCTTCGCAATACTTGAGCACGTCCTCGCTGCCGCGGTCGGCGAAGTTGTAGCGGTTCTGCACGGTGGACACCGGGAAGACCTTGGCCGCGGCCTCGATCTCCTCCACCGACACTTCGCTGAGGCCGGCGTAGGTGATCACGCCGTCGTCCAGCAGCAGCTTGACGGCGCCGAACTGCTCGTCGCGCGGCACGTTGGCGTCGATGCGATGCAACTGCCACAGCGCGATCTGCTCCACGCCCAGCCGCTCGCGGCTCGCGTGCGCCTCGCTGACCAGGTGGCTCGGGTTGCCGTTGGGCACCCACACGTCGGGCGCCGGGCGCTCGAGGCCGCCCTTGGTGGCGACGGTGACCTTGCTGTACGGATAGAGCGCCTCCTTGATCAGCTCCTCGGAGATCTCGGGCCCGTAGGAGTTGGCGGTGTCGATGAAGTCGACGCCCAGCTCGGGCAGGCGGCGCAAGGTCGCGAGCGCGCCGGCGCGGTCGGCCGGCGGACCGAAGATGCCCTTGCCGGTGATGCGCATCGCGCCGTAGCCCAGGCGGTTGATCTCGAGTTCGCCGCCGATGCGGAAGGTCTTGGGGTGCGTGGCCATGGAGGGTCCTCCTTCGAAGGGAGTCGTTGTCATTTCGCGTCCAGCGCCGCCAGGTGCTGGTGGATCAGCGCCA
>JACMOG010000508.1 GCA_014378125.1 Vitreoscilla sp.
CGGCTCGGGTTCCGGCTCGGGCGCCTCCGGCGTGGGTTCGGGCTCGGCCGGCTGCAACGCGCCGAGCTGACTCTGGTTGAACCAGTCGCTGTGCGCGATGCGGTTCTGCTGGCGCAGCTTCCACATCAGCGCCGCGATGGCGCCGAGTGCGATCACCAGCAGGCCGAAGAGCCAGGGCATCCAGTCGCCACGCGTCTCGACCGCGGCGAGCTGGGCCTGCAGCTTGGCGGTCTGGTCGTGCTGGGCCTGGGTGTCGCGCTTGGACAGCTGGATGCTTTGCTCCAGGGCCTTCAGTGCGCGGGTATCGGGGTCGTCCAGGTCGGACAGCGCCAGGGCGGCGGCGGAGCTGGACAGCGGCGGCGGCAGCACCGGCTCCTCCATGTCGAGCTTGAGGTGCGGCACGCCCGGATCGAGCACCAGGCGCGCGGCGTCCGCGGGCTCGGGCACACGCGGCCCCGGCTTGGGGGCGCCCCCGGCATCGACGTGGCGCGCCGAAGGGGCCGCCGCCGGCGGTGCGTCGAGTTCGTTGGCCAGGGCCATCGTCGGGCCCTTGCGCACGACGTGCGGGCGAGGGGCGCCCATGCTGCCGGCACCGCTGGCGGCGTGGCGCGGCGCGCGCGTCGCGGCGGACGGCGTGGCGGCGACGGAAGACGTGCCGGCGTTGCGCGGCGTTGCCGTGGACGGGTTGGCGGGCGTGAACGTGCTGGCCGGCAGCGGCGCCACCTGCGGCAGCTGGGCCGCCGTGGTGCCCAGCATGGGCGGATCGGCGAACACCGAGAACCGGCGCGTGAAGCGGCGATCGCAGCCGGCGCTGAGCGCCACCTCGATGATGGGCTCCTCCACCGGCACCGAGGCCGTGATCTTCACCAGCCAGTTGTTTTCGGAGGTGCCGCGCAGGAGCTCGGTTCGAACGACGGCGGGCAGCAACAAGGCTTCGCCGTAATAAACCTGCGCCGACAGGCATTCGCTGCCGAATTGCTCGCCTGGTTCGACGTTGACGGGTACCGTGAACGTGAACGACTGGCCCAGTACCGCATCAGAAACCGCGCGTCCGAAACCCAACGCCCAGACTTGCTGGGAAGCCAATGCAGTGGCGGCGAAAATGATGTGCGCGGTAAAGTTTTTTTTCATGCCTGTGGACGCCACAGATAACCCCAATCGACTCTATCACGATTGCTTACAGAAACTGTCGCGGGAGCATCCGGTGGAGAATGATGCGCACCCGTGACATATGGTTCAACACACAATCCGTGAATATCTCCGGTTTCGCCAGTTTCCGTATTCACCACCAAGGCCGCTTCGATGCCCAGTGAACTCCTGACCGCCCGCGAGGGTTCCACGCTGATTCTGACCCTCAGCGATCCCGCCACTCGCAACACATTGTCACCCCAGGTCTACTCGGCAGGTGTCGAGGCGCTGAACGTGGCCGAATCGGATGATTCCGTGCGGGCAGTGATCGTGCGCGGCGACGGGGAACATTTCTGCGCCGGCGGCGACTTGAATCGAATCATCGGATTGCGCAAGACCGGGCCGGAAGCACAGTCCGAATCGATCGCGCTGTTCCATCAATTCATCGAATCGCTGCGCGCGTTTCCCAAACCCGTGATTGCCGCGGTGGAGGGTTTCGCCGCGGGCGGCGGTATGTCGCTGGCGCTGGCCTGCGATCTGATCGTGGCGGCTTCCGACGCAAGATTCGTGATGTCGTACGGCAAGGTGGGCCTCACGCCCGACGGCGGCGGATCGTGGCACCTGGCGCGCATGCTGCCGCGCGCCGTGGCGCTGGAAATGCTGTGGCTGGCGGCCCCGATGAAGCCCGAACGCCTTCGCGAGCTGGGCCTTGTCAACCGTGTGACAGACAAGGGCCAGGCCCTGGCCGAAGCTCTGGCCCTCGCCGACAAGCTCGCCGCGATGGCCCCCAACGCGGTGGCCGGCGCGAAGGAGCTGGTCGCCCGCGCGGCGCTGTCGCCGCTGACCGAGCACCTCGAGGCCGAGCGCCGCCAGTTCATCGTCAACCTGTTCCACGACAACGGCGACGAGGGCCTGAAGGCCTTCTTCGACAAGCGGCCGCCGATGTTTCGTTGATCGAGCCGGGCGTCGCGACTTTCAACAAGAAAACAACGGATCCCCCTTGCCCGCCGACCGCCCTGCGCCCTACCCCGTCCCCGACGCCCGCCCCCCGACCCGCCGTCGCCTCTACCTGATGCGCCATGGCTCGGTGGACTACTTCAAGGCCGACGGCACCCGGGTGCCCCCGCACAGCGTCCCCCTCAACCAGGCCGGCCGCACGCGGGCCGACGCCGCCGGCGCGCTGTTCGCGACCGCCGGCGTGCGCTTCGACCGCGTGCTGGTGAGCGGACTCGCGCGCACGGTGGAGACGGCGCAGCGCGTGCTGGCCGCCGCCGGCCAGGACGTGCCCATCGCCCGCGACCCGCGCCTGGAGGAGATCCGCTCCGGCCGCCTCGACGCGATCGCTCCCGACCAGCTGCGCGCCGCATTCACCGGCGTGTTCTCCGCCGCGGCCGACGTCGAGTCGCTGCGCTTCCTGGGCGGCGAGACCGTCGGCGCGATGATGGATCGCTGCCTGCCCGCCTTCGACGAGCTGCTGGCCGACACCGGCTGGACGTGCGCGCTGTGCGTGCTGCACGGCGGCATCAACCGCGCGTTGCTGGGCCACGCGCTCACCGGCGGCCGCACGTTCCTGGGTCGCCTGGAGCAGTCGCCCGCCTGCATCAACGTGCTGGACGTGGGCGCCGGCGACGTCGTGGTGCGCGGCACCAACCTCGCGCCCACGCAGTGGCTGCAGGAGCGCGAGCGCTACACCACGATGGAGAAGCTGCTGGCGCAGTACCTGCGCGCGGGCGATATTCCCGGTTGATCGGGACAGGTCCTGGTTTGAGACGACAATTGCCGCAGATCAACATGCCCGTTCGCGGGCCGGCAGCTGTCGCTTTCGAGACCCGGAATGAACAACCCGATTCTTACAATCGAAGAACAGAACAACATCGACGCGGGCCCATGGTTCTCCACCCTTTCCGAAGAGCTGCGCGCCGCGATCCTGTCGCGTGCGGTGGTGCGTCGGCTGGCGGACGGCGCGCCGCTCGCGTCGCGCGGCGCCCCGGCGGAAGACTGGTGCGGCGTGGCCAGGGGCGCGGTGCGCGTGAGCTCGGTGTCGATGTCGGGCAAGCAGGTTTCGCTCACCTACGTCGAGCCGGGCACCTGGTTCGGCGACATCGCGCTGTTCGACGGCCTGCCGCGCACGCACGACGCCGACGCGCATGGCACCACCACGCTGCTGTCGGGGCGCAAGGCCGACTTCAAGGACCTGCTGGCCCAGCACGTGGAGCTCTACGACGCGCTGCTGCGCCTGAACTGCCGCCGGCTGCGCATCATGTTCAACCTCGTCGAGGACCTGAACACGCGGCCGCTGTCGGCGCGCCTGGCCAAGAACATCCTGATGCTGGCCAAGGCCTACGGCATCGCCCAGGGCGACGAGGTGCGCATCGGCCTGCAGCTGGCGCAGGAAGACCTGGCGCAGTTGGTGGGCGCGTCGCGCCAGCGGGTCAACCAGGAGCTCAAGGAACTTGAGCGCGAGGGCGCGCTGCGCATCGAGCCGACGCGCCTCGTCGTGCTTTCGCGCGAGAAGCTGGTACACGCCGCCGAACGATAGACCGCATCGGACACCGTCCCGATGCGCGGAACAGATCACGCATTGAGACAAGACCGATGAACGAGACCGAACAGAACACAGGCACCCGTCCGGTGGCCGACAGCCACCGCTTCGACGTCGCCGCCCTCGAGGCCTTCCTCGTGGCGAAGCTGCCCGGCTTCGCCGGCCCGTTGAGCGTCGAGCAATTCAAGGGCGGCCAGTCCAACCCCACCTACAAGCTGGTGACGCCGTCGCGCTCGTACGTGATGCGCTCCAAGCCGGGGCCGGTGGCCAGGCTGCTGCCTTCGGCGCACGCCGTCGGGCGCGAGTACCGCGTGATGGATGCGCTGGCCGGCACGGACGTTCCGGTGGCGAGGATGCACCTGCTGTGCGAGGACGAGTCGGTGATCGGCCGCGCGTTCTTCGTGATGGAGTTCGTCGAGGGCCGCGTGTTCTGGGATCAAGGCCTCGACGGCGCGACGCCGGCCGAGCGCGGCGCGATCTACGACGAGATGAACCGCGTCATCGCCGCGATGCACAACGTCGACGTGAACGCCATCGGGCTGGCGGACTACGGCAAGCCCGGCAACTTCTTCGCGCGCCAGATCGGTCGCTGGACCAAGCAGTACCAGGCTTCCATCACCGAGCCCATCGAGGCGATGGATCGCCTCATCGAGTGGCTGCCCGCTCACATGCCGGCCAGCGCGATGGACGAGACGCAGGTGTCGGTGGTGCACGGCGACTACCGCATGGACAACCTCATCTTCCATCCCACCGAGGCGCGCGTGATGGCGGTGCTCGACTGGGAGCTGTCCACGCTGGGCCATCCGCTGGGCGACTTCAGCTACCACTGCATGGCGTGGCACATCCCGCCGGGCACGTTCCGCGGCATCGCGGGCCTCGACCTCGCGTCGCTCGGCATCCCGCCCGAGCGCGACTACGTGCGGCGCTACTGCGAGCGCACCGGGCGCGGCGATCCCGACGCGCTGCTGGCCGACTGGAACTTCTACCTCGCCTACAACCTGTTCCGCCTGGCGGCCATCCTGCAGGGCATTGCCAAGCGGGTGGAAGCTGGCACGGCCTCCAGCGCGCAGGCGGTCAG
>JACMOG010000509.1 GCA_014378125.1 Vitreoscilla sp.
CCTCGCTCATGGGCAGCACCGGGGCATCGCTCATCGCATCGGGCTGGAACGGCAGGTGCGGCACGCGGTGCGCCGCGTCGACCGTGTGCAGACGGGTCACGTCGACCAGGTCGGCGATCACGGCGCTGGCCGTCGGCTCGCTGCCCGCGCCCTTGCCGTAATACAGCGTGGTGCCGACGGCATCCCCCTGCACCATCACCGCGTTCATTGCGCCTTCGACGTTGGCGATCAGGCGCTTGCCCGGCACCAGGCTGGGATGGACCCGCAGCTCGATGCCCTTGGCCGTTCTCTTGGTGATGCCCAGCAGTTTGATCCGGTAACCCAACTGCTCCGCGTACCTGATGTCCTGCGCGCCGAGCTTGGTGATGCCCTCGACATACGCCTTGTCGAACTGCACCGGGATGCCGAAGGCGATCGCCGACATGATGGTGGCCTTGTGCGCGGCGTCCACGCCCTCGATGTCGAAGGTGGGGTCGGCCTCGGCGTAGCCCAGGCGCTGCGCCTCCTTGAGCACGACGTCGAAGTCGAGGCCCTTGTCGCGCATCTCGGACAGGATGAAGTTGGTGGTGCCGTTGATGATGCCGGCGATCCACTCGATGCGGTTGGCGGTGAGGCCTTCGCGCAGCGCCTTGATGATGGGAATGCCCCCGGCCACCGCGGCCTCGAACGCCACCATGACGCCCTTCTCGCGCGCCGCCGCGAAGATCTCGTTGCCGTGCACGGCCAGCAGCGCCTTGTTGGCGGTGACCACGTGCTTGCCGGCGGCGATAGCCTCCAGCACCAGCGTCTTGGCGACGCCGTAGCCGCCGATCAGCTCGACGACGATGTCGATGTCGGGATTGGCGATGATCTCGCGGCCGTCGGCCACCACCTTCACGTGGTCGCCCACCACGCTCCTGGCGCGCGCCACGTCGAGGTCGGCCACCATCGTGATCTCGATGGCGCGGCCCGCGCGGCGGCGGATTTCCTCCTGGTTGCGCGTGAGGACGTTGTACGTGCCGGAACCGACGGTTCCGATGCCCAGCAGGCCGACCTGGATCGCCTTCATTTTCATTTCACCTCGTGTTGCTTGCTCGTTGTCACTTGCCGGGAACCACTTCGGCGACCAGGCTGGGAAGCTCCCAGGCCCCGCCCGCCTTCACGCCACGGCACAGTCCGCCGGTGGCGGCATACGTCTGTTCGAAACGATAGCCGTTCCAGGTCCATGCCTGGGCGCTGCCGCAATCACCCGCCGGCGCGCTCGCGGCGCGGGCGGAAATGGTGCCGGACCCGTCGAAATCGGCGCCCGCGTACGTGAGCGGCTTGGGATCGTAGGGCGGCCGCTGGTTGGCCAGCCAGTAGCCATTGGCGCCGGCGCGGCAGGCCTGCGTCACCAACAGGCGATTGGCGTCCAGGTGCCACAGCCGCGCCCTGGCCTGCGCCGCGCCATCGTCCAGCAGCGGACAGTCGGCGTTGGTCTGGATGCCGGCCAGCACGCGCACGACCAGCGCGTCGTCGCCCGGCGCGCGCAGGGGCGGAATGTTGCCGGCCTCGAAGCGCGGCGGCGCCATCGGCGACGCCATGTCGGCGTCGCTGCGCGTGCCCGTGCGCACCAGCGCCGACCGCGTGCCCGCGCGCGACTGGGCATCGTCGATCTTCTGCAGCGCTTCGACCGCGCCGTCGCCCGACAGGCGCCACGTGGTGCGGGCCGCCGCGAACGCCACGTCGGCGCCGCCCAGCAGCGCCTTCAACAGCGCCCCGGTGACGGCGGGCGGGAGGTCGGCGTGGTTGGCCCTGTCGATGCGGATCGTGCCCGCCGCTCGGCCGCCGACGAGGAGCGCGACGCTCGCCGGCCGCACGGCGCGCGCGTCGAGCGTGCCCAGTTGCAGCTCGCCGAAGACGGGCCTGCCGGGCCCCGACGCACGCGCGATCAGCACCGACACGGGGTTCTCGCTGCCTTCGGCGCTGTAGCCCGCCGCACGGCAGGTGCGCGTGTTGTCGCACACCACCTGCCAGTCCTTGCTCTCGAAGGATTGCGCAAACGCGGCGGCCGGCAGCGCCAGCGCCGCGAACGCGAGGAAATGGACGCGCCGCATGGTCAGGCGGCGTGGCGCTTGCGGTAGCCGTCGAGGAAGCGCGCGATGCGCGCCACGGCCTCGGTGAGGTCGTCGACGTTGGGCAGGAACACCACGCGAAAATGGTCGTGCTGTGCCCAGTTGAAGCCGGTGCCCTGCCCGATGAGCACCTTCTCTTCCGCCAGCAGCTCGTAGGCGAACTGCTGGTCGTCGGCGATCGGGTACAGCTTCGGGTCGAGGCGCGGGAACATGTACAGCGCGGCCTTGGGCTTGACCAGCGTCACGCCGGGAATCTGCGTGAGCAGGTCGTAGGCCAGGTCGCGCTGGCGCGCGAGGCGGCCGCCGGGCGCCACGAGATCCTTGATGCTCTGGTAGCCGCCCAGCGCCGTCTGGATGGCCAGCTGGCCCGGCGTGTTGGCGCACAGGCGCAGCGAGACCAGCATGTTCAGGCCCTCGATGTAGTCCTTGGCGTACTTCTTTGCGCCCGACACCACCATCCAGCCCGCGCGGTAGCCGCACGAGCGGTAGTTCTTCGACAGGCCGTTGAAGGTGACGCACAGCACGTCGTCGGCCAGCGAGGCGATGCTGGTATGGGTCGCGCCGTCGAACAGCGTCTTGTCGTAGATCTCGTCGGCGAAGATCACCAGCTCGTGCTGGCGCGCCACCTCCACGATCTCCTGCAGGATCTCCACCGGATACAGCGCGCCGGTGGGATTGTTCGGGTTGATGACGACGATGGCCTTGGTGCGCGGCGTGATCCTGCGGCGGATGTCGGCGATGTCGGGCATCCAGCCCGACTGCTCGTCGCACATGTAGTGCACCGGCGTGCCGCCCGACAGGGCCACCACCGCCGTGTACAGCGGGTAGTCAGGCGACGGGATCAGCACCTCGTCGCCGGAGTCGAGCAGCGCGTTCATGCTGAAGGCGATCAGCTCGGGGGCGCCGTTGCCCAGGTACACGTGGTCCACCGTCACGCCGACGATCTTCTTTTCCTGCGTGTAGTGGACGATGGACTTGCGCGGCGCGAACAGTCCCTTGGAGTCGGTGTAGGCGGCCGCGTGCGGCAGGTTGCGGATCATGTCCTGCACGATCTCGTCGGGCGGCTCGAGCCCGAACGCGGCCACGTTGCCGATGTTGAGCTTGATGATCTTGTGACCCTCGTCCTCCATCTGGCGGGCCTTGTCGAGGACCGGGCCACGGATGTCGTAGCCGATGTTGGCGAGCTTGGTGGACTTGGCGATCGGCTTCACGGCCGGCATCCCTGTAAGAAAAGAAATCGGGGCGTCTCGCTTGAGAAGACGCCGTCTCTCCCAAGTTTCTCATAGGGAAACCACTCGGCGTTGCGTCGATGCACCCGGGACAGTCGCTGGAACGCTGTCTTTCGCAATGGCGAAGGGTTGGCGTGGGGCGGTCGGCGCATGGCCCTCGGTCGATGTCGCGAAAGGCCGGCTTCCTATAATCGCCATGCCTCCAGACCGCCCAGGACAGACCCGTGAAATTCCAACCCGACACGCTGGACGGGGTGAACAACATCACCCGCTACGACGTCGACACCTTGCGCATCAACGCCGAAGCGCACGCCACCAGCATGCTGGTGCCGTGGGTCGGCCAGGCCAAGGCGTGGGACGCGCGGGGCGTGGAAGACCTCACGAAGGCGCATTTCGACGCACTGCTCGAGTACGACCCCGAGGTCGTGATCTTCGGCAGCGGCGCGAAGCTGAAGTT
The DNA here is from genome assembly GCA_014378125.1 of Vitreoscilla sp. Next base: position 3,780 of record JACMOG010000509.1, read on the forward strand.
CGTGTCGCCAGCGCTCTACCGCAGCCTGATCGAGCGCCGCATCGGCGTCGAGACGATGGACAGCGGCGCGGCCTGCCGCACCTACACCGTGCTGGCCAACGAGGGCCGCCGCGTGGTGGCGGCCATCCTGCTGGCCCCCGCCGCCTGAGCCCGTTCACGCCACGGAAACACGCGCTTTGCGCGCGGTTTCCATGGCCGGGCCGGGGGCCTGTTGCACGCCCCGGACGTGCCCGGAGGGGCACGTGGGCAGTTCACTCTATAATGGAGGGTTGTGCCGGCCCGACTCGATGTCATCTCGAGCCGTGCCACCCGACCCTGACCACGTCACGCACCCAGATCGACCGACGGTTCGACCGAGACCCTACATGACGCCTGCACTGAACAAAGCGCTCCCCGAATTCGAAGCACTCGCCACCCGCGGCGTCAAGTTCACGCCGCAAGCCTTCAAGGGCAAGGCTGTGGTGCTGTATTTCTACCCCAAGGACCACACGCCGGGTTGTACCACCGAGGCCATGCAGTTCCGCGACATGCACGCCGAGTTCATCAAGGCCGGCGCGGTCGTATTTGGCGTTTCGCGCGACAACATGGCGTCGCACGACAAGTTCAAGCAAAGCCTCGAGCTGCCCTTCGAACTCATCGCCGACACCGAAGAGAAGCTGTGCCACATGTTCGGCGTGGTCAAGAACAAGATCATGTACGGCAAGAAGGTGAAGGGCATCGAGCGCTCCACCTTCCTCATCGACGCCACCGGCATGCTGGTGGGCGAATGGCGCGGCATCAAGGTGGCGGGCCATGTCGACGAAGTGCTCAAGGCCGTGAAGGACCTGAACGTCAAGGCCGCCTGAACGTCAGGGCCGCCCGAGCGGGGCCCTGCTTCTGGTGAACATAGCCGCCCCGGGGCGGCTTTTTCACGCCTGTGGCCGACGGGCTCGGCGCTTGCCCGCGCCTTGCCGATGCCCCTGATCCTCCAGGCCGACACGGCCCACTCCATCCAGCTGGCGATCGCCCCGGCCTTCGTGCTTGCCGCGATCGGCTCGACGCTGACCGTGCTGACGAACCGCCTCGCGCGCATCGACGACCATTCCGAGAGGCTGCGCGCCGCCATCAAGCAGGCTGGCGGGCTGCCGAGCGCCGAGGACACGTTGGCGCTCGGCAGGCTCGAGCGCCGCGCCCGACTCGTCCACGTCAGCATCAGCTCGGCCGTGGCCTGCGGCCTGCTCATCTGCGCGATGGTGATGGCCACCTTCACCGGCGATGAGTTCGGCCTGGCCGCCGGCCGCGTCATCGCGCTGCTGTTCGGCACGGCGATGGCCAGCCTGGGGCTGACCTATGCCGTGTTCCTGGTGGAGGTGTACCTGGGCGCGCACATGCTGAAGCCGGATCGTCCGTTGAGCGCGAAATAGCCGCTGTCCAGTTCGCTGCGCCGTGCGGCTCGATGTGACCGCGCCGAGCCGCGGCTACATCGATGCCTTCGGCTGGATCCTCACCGGCACCGTGATGTTGCACAGGTCGATCGCCCCCGCCTTGTGCACGTACCAGCCGTCCTCGCGATTGCGGCGCGACTCGATGATCTCGTTCCACTGCGGCACGTCGGTGCGGAACACGCGGATGTCGGGACGCGTGGCCTCGGGCATGTCGGCCAGGCGCTCGATCTTCGTGATGCGCACGTCCTGCTCTGGCTTGTCGTAGAAGCCCATGTTCTGGCCGCCGCGCGGCAGCGACGACAGCAGCTCCATGCCTTGCAGCACGCGCGCCACCGGGGTGATGTTCAGGTCGAGGCCGCGCGGCGACTGGCCGATCACGGCGTAGAGCTCGGCCCCGTTGGCGCTGTCCACCGTGTCGCCGCGGCCCGCGCCGATGGTGCCGTAGCAGTGGGCGATCCAGGCGCGATGCGTCTTCGGGTCGGCGGCCACCGGAAAGCCGTCGACGAAGCCGGTGACGGGCGCCCACACGTCGCGATCCTTCAGCCGATCGATGCGCAGGCCCGCCAGCGGCACGGAGAACTCCGGCTGCAGCTTGGGCTCGGCCGCGCCCAGCGAGCGGATGTGGGCCGTGTCCTCGTCGTTGGCCGCGCGGTCGCCCCACTGCGCGACGAAGTTGTCCTGCACGCGGATCACGGCCAAGCCGTCGAAGTAGTGCTGCGCCACCAGCGTGCGGATGTTGGCCGCGTGGTGCGGCGCGAAGCGCGGCGCCAGCTCGATCCACACGATGCCCGAGGGCAGCGTCATGGCGAGCACGTCGTTCGGATCGGGGTGCCGCCACGCGCTGGCCGGCGCGTCGCGCAGGATCTCGGCGGTGCTGCGCACGTGAGGGGCGGAGGCCTGCGCGTTGGCGAGGGCG
>JACMOG010000510.1 GCA_014378125.1 Vitreoscilla sp.
CAGCGAGCCCCACACCCCACCGAGCGATAATCGAACGCTCGTGAATTCGCCTACTCGTCCGCCCGCACCGCCGCGCCTGCCCGCCGCGCCCCGACCGCCCCGCACCGATCGACCGGATCGCCCGGATCGCCCGGCGCGCCCCGCGCCCGCCCCGGCCAATCCGCTTCCCAGGATCACCTACCCCGAATCGCTGCCGGTCTCCAGCCGGCGCGAGGACATCGCGCGGGCGCTGCGCGAGCACCAGGTGGTGATCGTCTGCGGCGAGACGGGCTCGGGCAAGACCACGCAGTTGCCCAAGATCGTGCTCGAGCTCGGCCGGGGGCGGGCCAACGGGGGCGGCCTCATCGGCCACACGCAGCCGCGCCGCATCGCGGCGTCCAGCGTGGCCAAGCGCATCGCCTTCGAGCTCAACTCGCCTCTGGGCGAGGTCGTCGGCTACCGGGTGCGGTTCCAGGACAAGTTCCAGCCGGGCGCCTCCGTCAAGCTGATGACCGACGGCATCCTGCTGGCCGAGACGCAGAGCGATCCGCTGCTGCGCGCCTACGACACGATCATCATCGACGAGGCGCACGAGCGCAGCCTCAACATCGACTTCCTGCTCGGCTACCTGCGCCAGATCCTGCCGCGCCGGCCCGACCTGAAGGTGATCGTCACGTCGGCCACGATCGACGCCGACCGCTTCGCGAAGCATTTCGAGTCGGCCAAGGGGCCGGCACCGGTCATCACCGTCAGCGGCCGCCTGTTTCCGGTGGAGCAGCGCTGGCGGCCGTTCGAGGAGAGCCGCGAGTACGGGCTCAACGAGGCCATCGCCGACGCGGTCGACGAGCTGTGGCGCGGCGGGCCGGGCGACGTCCTCGTCTTCCTGCCGGGCGAGCGCGAGATCCGCGAGCCCGCCGAGGCGTTGCGCAAGCACCATCCGCCGGGCGTCGAGATCCTGCCGCTGTTCGCGCGGCTGTCGCAGGCCGAGCAGGATCGCGTGTTCGAGACCGGCCACGCGCCGCGCATCGTGCTCACCACCAACGTGGCCGAGACCTCGCTCACCGTGCCGGGCATCCGCTACGTGATCGACAGCGGGTTGGCGCGCGTCAAGCGCTACAGCTACCGCAACAAGGTGGAGCAGCTGCAGATCGAGCCCGTCAGCCAGGCCGCGTGCAACCAGCGCGCCGGGCGCTGCGGCCGCGTGTCCAACGGCACCTGCATCCGGCTGTTCGACGAGAAGGACTTCGCCGGTCGCCCCAGATTCACCGACCCCGAAATCCTGCGCTCGTCGCTGGCCGGCGTCATCCTGCGCATGAAGGGCCTGCGCTTCGGCGCGGTGGAAGACTTCCCGTTCCTGGAAGAGCCGCCCAAGAAGGCGATCGCCGACGGCTACGCGCTGCTGGGCGAGCTCAACGCCGTCGACGACCTCAACGACCTCACGCCCATCGGCGTCGAGCTGGCCAGGCTGCCGCTCGACCCGCGCGTGGGACGCATGATCCTGGAGGCGCGCGAGCGCAACTGCCTCGCCGAGGTGCTGGTGATCGCGTCGGCGCTGTCGGGGCAGGACGTGCGCGACCGGCCGATGGAGCAGGCCCAGGCCGCCGACGAGAAGCACAAGAAGTTCGACGACGAGCGCTCCGAGTTCATGGGCTACCTCAAGCTCTGGAAGTGGCTCGAGCTGTCGCGCGGCGGGCAGTCGGAAGGCGTCGATCTGGCGAGCGTGCCGATGACCGCGCCGCGCGCGGCGCGGGGTGCGTCCGCGCATGCGCGTCACGGGGGCGCGCAGGGCGACTCCCATACCCCACCGCCTACCCACAAGCTGAGCCACCGCCGTCACGAGCAGCTGCTGCGCGAGAACTTCGTCAGCGTGCGCCGCGTGCGCGAGTGGCGCGACATCCATTCGCAGCTGCTCACCGTGGTGGCCGACCACGGCTGGCAGCTCAACACCGCGCCGGCCGACTACGACCAGGTGCACCTGGCCATGCTCGCGGGCCTGCTGGGCAACCTGGGCCTCAAGAGCGAGGACGACGAGTGGTACCTCGGCGCCCGCGGCATCCGGTTCTGGCGCCATCCGGGCGCGCACCTGTCCAAGAAGCCGGGCCGCTGGATCGTCACGGCCGAACTGGTGGTGACCACGCGCCTGTACGGCCGCGGCATCGCCGCCATCGACCCGCAGTGGATCCCCGGCATCGCCGGCCACCTGCTCAAGACGCAGCTGCTGGGGCCGGACTGGGAGAAGAAGGCGGGCGAGGTGATCGCGCTGGAACGCGCCACGCTGTACGGCATCGTCGTGTACCAGAACCGGCGCGTGAACTTCGGCCTGGTCGACCCGGTGGTGGCGCGCGAGATCTTCCTGCGCGAGGCCCTGGTGCACGGCGAGTGGGAGACGCGGCTGCCGTTCCTCGCGCACAACCAGAAGATGATCGCGCAGGTGCAGGATCTCGAGCACAAGTCGCGCCGCCAGGACGTGTTGGTGGACGACGAGCTGATCTACGCGTTCTACGACCAGCAGGTGCCAGCGCACGTGGTGAGCGGCGCCACCTTCGACAAGTGGTACCGAGAGGAGCAGCGCAAGCAGCCGAAGCTGCTGATGCTCACGCGCGACGAGCTGATGCGCCACGAGGCGGCCGGCATCACCACGGCGTCGTTCCCCAAGACTATCCGGCTGGGCGGCGTCGACTGCGGCGTGGTCTACCTGCACGAGCCCGGCGACGCCAAGGACGGCCTGACGGTGACCGTGCCCATCTACGCCCTCAACCAGGTCAACGCCGAGCGCGTCGACTGGCTGGTGCCGGGCATGCTGGAGGCCAAGGTGCTGGCGCTGGTGAAGAGCCTGCACCAGCGTCCGCGCTCGCGCCTGGTGCCGCTGCCCGAGTACGTGGCCGAGTTCGTGGCCACGCACGACTTCGCGCAGGGCGAGCTGCTGGAGGTGCTGCTGAAGGCCGTCAAGGAGCGCACGCAGATCGCCGTGCAGCGCAACGACTTCAAGCTCGAGACGCTGTCGCCGCATCACTTCATGAACTTCCGCGTGGTCGACGAGCACGGCCGCCAGCTGGGCTTCGGGCGCAACCTGGCCACGTTGAAGTCCGAGCTGGGGGGCCAGGCGCGATCGGCGTTCCAGGCGTTGGCGGCATTGAAGCTGCCCACGTCGTCACCCACGCCGGCGCCCGTCGTGCTGCCGCCGGGCAGCAAGGGCGTGGTCGCGCACGTCGAGCCGCCGCCGGCGCCCACCGCCCAGGCCGCCGCGGCCAGGTACACGGCCTGGACCTTCGGCCAGTTGCCCGAGCTGATGGAGATCGCCAAGGGCGGCCAGACGCTGATCGGTTTCCCCGCGCTCATCGACAAGGGCACGCACGTGGAGATCGAGGTGTTCGACGAGCCCGACGTCGCCGCCACGAAGCACCGCGCCGGCCTGCGCCGCCTGCTGGCGCTGCAGCTCAAGGAGCCGATCAAGTTCCTCGAGCGCAACATCCCCGACCTGACGAAGATGTCGGTCTACTACATGCCTCTGGGCGCGGCCGAGGAGCTGCGCGAGCAGATCATCGACGTGGCCATCGACCGCGCCTCCCTCGAGGAGCCGCTGCCCACCGACGAGGCCGAGTTCAAGCGCAGGCTCGAGGCGGGCCGCAGCCGACTCAACCTCATCGCGCAGGAGGTGGCGCGCCAGGCCCACGCGGTGCTGGTGGAGTTCGCCGCGGCCACGCGCAAGCTCAAGGATGCGCGGCCGGCCAAGGAGGTGGTCGACGACGTGCAGGCCCAGCTGCAGCGGCTGGTGGGCAAGCGCTTCGTGGCCACCACGCCGTGGGCGCAGCTGCAGCACCTGCCTCGCTATCTGAAGGGCGTCACGCTTCGGCTGGACAAGCTGCGCGCGGACCCGACGCGCGACGCGCAGCGGCTGGCCGAGCTGCGGCCGGTGGAGCAGCGCTACATGCGCACGCTGTCCGACCGCCGCGGCGCCATCGACGCGCGCCTGAACGAATACCGCTGGCTGCTGGAGGAGCTGCGCGTGAGCTTCTTCGCGCAGGAGCTGCGCACGCCGCAGCCGGTGAGCGTCAAGCGGCTGGACAAGGCGTGGGAGCAGTTGAGCCGCTGATTCGCCCTGCGGTGTCATCCTGCGCGCGTCACTGTGTCAAGCTGTATCAGGAAGGGGTATTCCGGTATCTTTTCGCATCAGTCCCCCCGCCCAGGTGCACTACATTGATCCGATGACCTCGGAGCTGACGACGCCGGATGGCCGCTACCACGTGATCCAGGGACGCCTCTGGCGCGCCCCGAATCCGGCCTTGCCGGCCGAGGCGAAGGTGCGCCACATGCGCGAGCTGCTCAATGGCCGCCGTGCGCTGAAGTCCGCCAAGACCGCGGGCGACGAGGCGGCCATCACGGCCGCTCGGCAGCAGGTGGCCGCCGCCCAGGCCGGGATGGGCGAACGAGGCCGGGTGTGGTGGAAGGACGGCGCGCCCGACTTCAACCGCGCGCTGGCGAAGAACTCGCCCTACGCCGACTGGTTTGCGCGGGCCGAGGCGCCGCTGCAGATCGCGCGGGCGGAGGCGCCGCTCCGGGCGGCCAACGCCGCCTGAGCCCGCAGGGTCTTCAGGCGAACACGGCCAACGCGGCGTCCATGCCGCCTTCGTCGATCGCCAACATCGCTTTCTCGCGCACCGCCGGCTTCGCGTGGTACGCGATCGACAGTCCCGCCACGCCCATCATCGGCAGGTCGTTGGACCCGTCGCCCACCGCGATGGCCTGCGAGGGCG
>JACMOG010000511.1 GCA_014378125.1 Vitreoscilla sp.
CGCCATCGGCATCGCGGCCTTCTTCAAGCTCTGAGGCGTTCGCCATGAAGGTCTGCATCTTCGGCGCCGGCGCCATCGGCCTGTTGATCGGGGCGCGCCTGTCCGCCACGGGCGCGCACCAGGTGAGCGCGGTGGCGCGCGGCACCACGCTGGCCGCGTTGAAGGCGCACGGCCTTCGCGTGGACGGTGCCTACGGCGCGTTCGCGGGACCGGTGACGGCCAGCGCCGATCCGTCCGACCTCGGCGTTCAGGACGTGGTGGTGGTCGCCGTGAAGGCGCCCGCGCTGGCCGACGTGGCGCGCCGCATCGCCCCGCTGCTGGGACCGCGGACGCTGATCGTGCCGGCCATGAACGGCGTGCCCTGGTGGTTCTGCCAGGGCCTGCAAGGCCCCGCCGCCGGCCTCGCGCTGGAGAGCGTCGACCCCGGCGGCAGCATCGCCGCGCACCTGCCCATCGCCCAGGTGATCGGCTGCGTGGTGCACGCGGCCGCCTCGGTGCCCGAACCCGGCGTGGCGTTCAACCAGATGGGACGCGGCCTGGTCATCGGCGAGCCGCACGGCGGCGTGTCGGAACGCGTGCTGGCGCTGAAGGTGGCGTTCGACGCTGCGGGCTTCGAGACCACTGCCAGCGAGATGATCCAGCGCGACATCTGGTACAAGTTGTGGGGCAACATGACCACCAACCCGATCAGCGCCATCACCGGCGCCACCACCGACCGGGTCATCGGCGACGAGCTGGTGCGCAAGCTCACCGGCGACGCGATGCTGGAGTCCGGCCGCATCGGCGAACGCCTGGGGTTCGCCATCACGCAGACGCCGGCCGAGCGCCACGCCATCACGCGCAGGCTGGGCGCGTTCAAGACCTCGATGCTGCAGGACGTGGAGGCCGGCCGGCCCATCGAGCTGGACAGCCTGGTGGGTTCGGTGCGCGAGCTGGGTCGCCACGTGGGCGTGGAGACGCCGCTGATCGACGCCATCTTCGGGCTGGCGCGCCTGTTCGGGCAGGTGCACGGGCTTTATCCCGAGACGCGTTGATGTCGACGGTGTAAGGTCCGCCCATCTCGAACGACCAACGGCGATGACGCCCACACTGCCCGCCATGCCTACCGCCACCCTGCCCTCGGGCTCGTTCCGCCGCCGCGATGGCGCGCCCGGGCAGATGCTCGTCGCGCGCCACTCGGCGCTCGTGCGCCTGACGCACTGGATCAACGTCTTCTGCTTCTCGCTGCTGCTGATGACCGGCGCGCAGATCTTCAACGCCCATCCGCGCCTGTACTGGGGCCAGTACGGCGCCGACAACGACCCCGCGTGGCTGTCGGTGGATTCGTTGCAGAACGGCGGCCAATGGCGCGGCGCGGTGCGGCTGGGCTCGCTGAACATCGAGTCCACCGGGCTGCTGGGCGCCTCGCGCCAGGACGGCGCGCTCGCGCCGCGCGGCTTTCCGACCTGGCTCACGATCCCGTCGTACCAGGACCTGGCCGCGGGCCGCCGCTGGCACTTCTTCTTCGCCTGGCTGTTCGCCATCAACGGCGCCGTGTACCTGCTCGGTGGCCTCGTGCAGCGACACTTCCGGCGCGACCTGCTGCCCACGCGCGCGGAGCTGGCCCCGGCGCACCTGCTGCAGGAGGTGGCCGACCACGCGAAGCTGCGCTTTCCCAAGGGCGAGGCCGGGCGCCGCTACAACGTGCTGCAGAAGCTCACCTACATGGCCGTGGGCTTCGTGCTGCTGCCGATGATGGTGCCCACCGGGCTCACCATGTCGCCGGGCCTCGACTCGGCCTTCCACGTGCTGCTCGACCTGTTCGGCGGACGCCCTTCGGCCCGCTCGCTGCACTTCATCTGCGCCTCGTTGCTGGTGGCCTTCGTGGTGGTGCACGTGGTGATGGTGCTGGTGTCGGGCGTGTGGAACAACCTGCGCTCGATGATCACCGGCCGCTACGCGATCGAGACCGACGGCGACGCGAAATGAACCCCAACGTGAAGTTCATGCGCGACCGCGTGACGCCGTTCCAGGCCCGCCGCCGCTGGCTGGCCGGCCTGGTGGCCGGCGCCGGATCGCTGGCGCTGGCCGGCTGCGACCGCGCTGTCAACAACGCCCGCATCGACGCCACGCTGCGCAGCGCCGAGAAGCTCACCTACGCCAGCCAGCGCCTGATCCTCGATCACCAGCCTCTGGCCAAGGAATACGGCGAGCGCGACCTGTCGCCGGTGTTCCGCGCCAACGGCTCGATGATGCCCGAGAGCCCCGAGTACGCGCGGCTGCTGCAGGGCGGCTTCGTCGACTTCCGCCTGCAGGTGGACGGCCTGGTGGAGCGGCCGCAGTCGCTCTCCCTGGCCCAGCTCAAGGAGATGAACCAGCGCACGCAGATCACGCGCCACGACTGCGTGGAGGGCTGGAGCGCCATCGGCAAGTGGCAGGGCGTGCCGCTGTCGCAGCTGCTGGGCCTGGCCGGCGTCAAGCCTGGCGCCCGTTTCGTCATCTTCCATTGCGCCGACAACCTCGGCGGCGCCGGCGACGCCGGCCTGTACTACGAGAGCATCGACCTGCTCGACGCGTACCACCCGCAGACGATCCTGGCCTACGCCATGAACGGCAAGGAACTGCCCGTGGCGCACGGCGCCCCGCTGCGCCTGCGCGTGGAGCGCCAGCTGGGCTACAAGCAGGCCAAGTACGTGAACCGCATCGGGGTGGCCGACGCGTTCGCC
>JACMOG010000512.1 GCA_014378125.1 Vitreoscilla sp.
GCGCCCGTGGTCACGCGCGGCACCATCGCGCCGCGCTTCGCCGCTCGGCTGGCCGAGGAGGCCGCGCGCACGCAGGCGCCCCCCAGCGCGATCCCCTCGGCCTGGCCGCCGGCGCCGGTGCCCGTGTCGCCTGTGACGCTGTCGCCGTTCGGCAGCGCGCTGCAGTTGCTCCGCGCGCCCGGGTGGCAGCCATCGCCCGCGACGGCGCGCGCTGATGCGCCTGCACCGGAGGTCGCGCCGGCTCCGCCGCCCCGCGCGGAGCCCACGCGCGAGACGTTCGACACGCCCGACCTGTTCGTGGCGCGGGATGCGTACGTCACGCGCCCGCCGTTCGATACGCGTGATGCGTACGCCGCGCCGCCGCCGTTCGATACGCGTGATTCGTACGCCATCCCCTCGCCGTTCGACACGCCTGCCGCGGTCGACTTCCCGATCGACGAACCGCAGGCGGCGCACGGCGCCGAACCCGCGCCGGCACCGGAGCCTCCGCCGCCTCCGATCTACATTCCGCCGTCACTGCTCGCGCGGCGTCCGGAGCCGTCAGCCGCGCCCGTGCAATGGCCCGTGCAGGCGCCCGAGCCCGCGCAGGCGGATCCGCCGTTTGGCGCGTCCGTCCCCGTCTCGTCCGCGGCGCCCCCGTCGCAGTCCAGCGCCGCCGACCTCGCGTCGGCCTTCGCCGCAGGCTCGCCGGACGACGACTCGCTGCCCGCCTTCGCCGTCGTGCGCGAGCCGACGCCGGACATCGGCGGCTCGACGATGCCCAGCCTGCTGGCCGACGACGCCGCCGACGAGTCCCGCGCCGGGCCGCCCACGCTGGCGTCGATGCTGCCGGAAGACGCCCGCGACTGGCCGCCGAAGCGCAGCAAGCGGAAGGCCGCCGACCCGAACGCGCCCACCACCGAGCTGGCGCTGGTAGACCGGACCAAGGATCCGCGCTTCCTGCGCGAGGCCCGCAGCAGCGCGCGCTGGCGCAAGCCATGGGTGCGCGCGGTGCTGAGCCTCTCGCTGCTGCTGCTGGTGGTGGCCGCGGTGGGCCAGGTGGCCTGGCCGCAGCGCGACACGCTGGCGGCCCGCTGGCCCGCCACGCTGCCCGCGTGGCAGTGGCTTTGCCAGCAGGCCGACTGCCGCATCGAGGCGCCGCGCGCGATCGCCAGCCTGGCGCTGGACGGCAGCTCGCTCACGCGCACCGACACCGAGCATGTGCTGCTGTTCGCCGCCGACCTGCACAACCGCGCCGACCACGCGGTGCGCATGCCGTCGTTCGACGTGACGTTCATGGATCTCAATGGCGAGATCGTCTCGCGCAAGGTGCTCACGCCCGATCAGCTGGGCATCCACCAGGACGCGCTGCCGGCCGAGGGCGAGCTGCACGTGCATGCCCGCCTCCAGGTGGGCACGCTGGCGGCCAGCGGCTTCCAGGCCGACCTCTTCTATCCCTGAGGCAGCCGCAAGGCTTCTTCGTTCACCCGTTTCCTGAAAGCGCCCCCATGGCCAGCCTCGTCTGCGGTTCCCTCGCGTTCGACACCATCACCGTCTTCCCGGGGCGCTTCGCCGACCAGATCCTGCCCGAGCAGCTGCACATCCTGAACGTGTCGTTCCTGGTGCCCACGCTGCGTCGCGAATTCGGCGGCTGCGCCGGCAACATCGCCTACACGCTCAAGCTGCTGGGCGGCGAGCCGGTGGTGCTGGCCGCGCTCGGCAACGACGGCGCCAGCTACCTGGATCACCTGAAAAGACTCGGCATCTCCACCGACAGCGTGCACGTGGCGGCCGACAACCACACGGCGCAGGCCATCATCATCACCGACGCCGCCAACAACCAGATCACCGCGTTCCACCCCGGCGCGATGATGCAGGCGCACGAGACCGGACTGCCGGCGCGCGCCGACATCAAGCTGGCCATCATCGGCCCCGACGGCCGCGACGCGATGATGCGCCGCGCCGCCGACCTGGCCGCCGCCAGGATCCCGTTCGTGTTCGATCCGGGCCAGGGCCTGCCGATGTTCGACGGCGCCGACCTGCGCGCGTTCGTGGCCCAGGCCACCTGGGTGACGGTCAACGACTACGAGGCGAAGATGCTCACCGACCGCACCGGCCTGGGCCTGGCCGAACTGTCGACGTCGCACCTGCAGGGCGTGATCGTGACGCTGGGCGACCAGGGCTGCGAGGTGTGGGAGCAAGGCCAGCGCACGCACGTGCCGGGCGTGGTCGCTACCGAGGTGCTCGACCCCACGGGCTGCGGCGATGCGTTCCGCGGCGCGCTGCTGTACGGCCTCGAGCTGGGCTGGCCGTTGATCGACTGCGTGACGCTGGGCAACAAGATCGGCGCCGTGAAGATCGCCTATCGCGGCGGGCAGAACCATCCGGTGGACAAGGCGGCGCTGGGCGCCTGATCGGCCTCAGTCCGGCGTCGACAGCACGTCGGCGAGCCAGCTCGCGGCGACCTCGTGCGACACGGCGATCGCCACCTGCTTGCGCCGGCTCGACTCGCCGCGCAGCACCCCGACGTCGCGCTTGGGCACGCCCAGCGACTTCGCCAGCCATGCCACCAGCGCCTCGTTCGCGCGGCCGTCGATGGGTGGCGCGGCCAGGCGCAAGCGCAGCGCGCCGTCGTGCAGGCCGTCGACCTGCGTGCGCTTGGCGTTGGGCATCACGCTCAGCTGCAGCAGCACGCCTTCTGCGCGAGGGGAGAGCGGGGACGACGTCATCGTGGATGTGGCGCGGAAAAGAAAAAGCCCGGCCGAGGCCGGGCTTCCATTGAAGCGAGAACGCTTCCCTCAGGGCTTGTTGCCCGTGGGGAACGGCCAGGCAGCTGCCGGGCTCAGAGCGGTGTGCGCAGCAGGCGCAGGCGCCGGTGCAGGCGCAGCGGGCGCCGCAGGCGCCGCCTTCTTGGCAGCAGCCTTCTTCGCAGGCGCCTTGGCAGCAGCCTTCTTCGCAGGCGCCTTGGCGGCGGCCTTCTTGGCAGGCGCCTTCGCGGCGGCCTTCTTCGCAGGCGCCTTGGCGGCCGCCTTCTTCGCAGGCGCGGCCTTCTTCGCCGGAGCCTTCTTCGCAGCGGCCTTCTTCGCCGGTGCTGCCTTCTTGGCCGGAGCCTTCTTCGCGACAGCCTTCTTCGCCGGAGCCGCCTTCTTGGCCGGTTCCGCCTTGTTGGCCGGAGCCTTCTTCGCAGCGGCCTTCTTCGCCGGTGCTGCCTTCTTGGCCGGAGC
>JACMOG010000513.1 GCA_014378125.1 Vitreoscilla sp.
GCACCGTGACGCCCGGCGACTTCATGTCGATCAGCAGGAAGGAGATGCCCGTCTGCGGCTTGCCCTCCGTCGACGTGCGCACCAGGCAGAAGATCCAGTCGCCGTACTGGCCCAGCGTCGTCCACGTCTTCTGGCCGTTGACGATGAACTTGTCGCCTTCGCGGATCGCGCGCGTCTTCACGGAGGCGAGGTCGGAGCCCGAGCCGGGCTCGCTGTAGCCCTGGCTCCACCACACCTCGCCCGACGCGATGCCGGGCAGGAAGCGCTTCTGCTGCTCGGGGGAGCCGAAGGCCATGATCACGGGCGCCACCATCACCGGGCCGAAGGGCACGATGCGCGGGGCGCCGGCCAATGCACACTCTTCTTCGAAGAGATGGCGCTCGATGGCGTCCCAGCCCGGGCCGCCGAATTCCTTCGGCCAGCCGTAGCCCAGCCAGCCCTTGGTGCCGAGGATCCTGGCCCAGCGCTGCAGGTCTTCCTTGTGCAACCGCAGGCCGGTGTGCACCTTGTGGGCGATGTCTTGCGGCAGGTTGGCCGCTACCCAGGAGCGGATGTCGGCTCGGAAGGCCTGTTGTTCCGGGGTGAAGTCGAGATCCATGGATGCTGTCTCCGATCGCCTTGGTGGCATATCCGGCGTTTTAGCACGATCGTGCGGAATTGGGTGTCCTGGGGGCGACAAGCCGTTCAGCGGGCAGAACGGTTTCGCATTCCGGAGGGCTGGATATCATTGAATCTTCGAACATTCGCCCAGCAGGTTACCCGTGCCCCCCGTCCAGACTCTACAGATCGCGCCCGCCGCCGATGCGCCGACGCTCTCGCCCCAGCAAAAGAAGTTCAACACGCGCATCAGGCAGATCGAGCAGGTGCGGCAAAAGCTGCTCGACTGGGAAGCGAGCATCGCCACCTTCAGGAAGGCGCATGGGGAGGTCTTGCGCCCATTGCAGCAGGCGTTGCTGGACGGACGGCGTCGATGGGCCCAAGCGCTGGACGTGGCGCTCGACCGGCACGCATGGAGCAAGACCGATCGGGGGACATTGAAAGAACTGCTGCTGGAGGCCGTTGGCGACCTGCTCGAGGGCGGACTCGATGACGAACCCTTGAGGGCGCTGTTCGAGAAATACGCCGACGTCGATTTCGAGGCGGCGCAGCGTGAGAACGTGCTGGCCCTGAAGGGCATGGCCGAAGCCATGACGGGCCTCGACCTGGGCGACGACGACGGCCTCGAATCGGAAGAGGCGCTTTTCCAACGACTGCGCCAGGGCATGGGCGAACATGCGGAAGCCCAGGAGGCTGAACGGAAAGCAAGACCTCTCAAGGGGCGTCAGGCCGCGGCACAGGCACGGCGCGAGGACGAGGATCGGCGCGCCACGCAGTCGGTGCGAGAGATCTATCGCAAGCTCGCCAGCGCCTTGCATCCGGATCGCGAGACGGACCCGACGCAGCGCGACGCCAAGACAGCGATGATGCAGCGCGTCAACCAGGCCTACGAGGCCAACAACTTGCTTGCCTTGCTGGAACTGCAGCTCCAGATCGAGCAGATCGACGCCAGCCACATCGCCAACGCCGGGGAGGAGCGTCTCAAGTACTACAACAAGGTGCTGGGAGAGCAACTCGACGAACTCAAGGCGGAGCTGCAGCACATCGAGATGGGCTTCTGCATGGAGTTCGGCTTCGGGCCCGGCGCGACGCTGAGCCCGGGGAAGCTGGGCGCCTTGCTCCAGCGGGTCCGCCTGGACTGGGAGTCGGATCTTGCGGAGCAACACACGGAGCTGCGAATGCTGGAAGATGTCGCGGCGACGAAGCGGTGGCTGAAGCGGCAGCGCAAGCGATGGCAGGATGACGACTTCGGGTTCGATCTGTTTTGACTCGATCCGGCCCGGCCACCAGCGCCGATTCCCGCTACGCTGCAGCCCCATGATCGACTCGCTTCGAGACCTCGCCGCCCAGTTGAACCGCTTCGCCCAGGAGCGTGACTGGTCGCAGTTCCACTCCCCGAAGAACCTGGCGTCCGCACTGGTCGTGGAGGCTGGCGAGCTCCTCGAGCATTTCCAGTGGGCCACCGAGGCCGAGAGCCGGGCGCTGTCTGAGGAGAAGCTCGCCCAGGTCGGCGCGGAGATCGCCGACGTGCTTCTGTACCTCGTCCAGTTGTCGTCGGCGCTGGGCATCGATCCGATTGCCGCGGCGAACGCGAAGATCGAGGTCAACGCGTTGAAGTATCCCGTGAGCCTGTCGCGTGGGAGCAGCATGAAATCCACCGAGCGGATTCGACCGATCGACCCCGATCTGGTGAAGCGCGTTCAGGCACTCGTCGAAGGTGTCGAGGTGGATCTTGACGCGCCGCTGTCGCCGGACGATGAATGAGTGCCTCGCGCCGCTTGCCGACAACGGTCGATCCGGAAAATCGTGCGGTCTGGCGCGGCCCGGAGCTGCAGGCGTCAGTCCAGCAAACCCCGGCTCTTCATCAACTCTGCCAAGCTCTGTTCCTCGAGCGCATATTCCCCATGCGCAGCGCGCCACGCCAGCGACTTCGCCTGCAGCGCCTCCAGCGCGCTTTGCACGTTGGGAATCTCGATCCTGACTCCGGCTTCCGGATCGATCTTCGCGAGCTGCTTCGCGTACGCCTCCAGTGATTTCTGCGCGTAGGGCGCGTAATCCTCACCTTGCGTCGCCATCACCCGCAGTACGGCGCCTTGCAGCGGCGTCAACGCGCGCACGGCCTTCAGCATGGCCTCGTCGGATTCCGCGATGGCGCCGTTGACGGCGTCTTCGAACTGGTCATCGACGGCCCCCTTCGCTTGCGGTGAGCCGACGAGGTCGTCCAATTCGCCAAGTGCCTGCACGAGCACCTCGGGACGCGAGCCGGTGCGTGCGAACAAGGTTTCGGTTCGACTTGCATCGAGCGAGTTGGACAGGCCGGTGTTGGCGATGAACCATTCGACGTAGTCGCGTCCCAGCGGCGGGAACGTCTGCATCGCGGCCTTGAAGAACGCCTGATCCTTGCTCGCGCGCAGCAGCGCGAGCTTGGGGCGGCTGGAGCCGGTCGCCACGATGCGCAGGCCGTGGTGGGCGCTGCTGTTGAGCTCGTCACGAGCGGCCTTCAGCGCGAAGAGGGCGTTGTTGCCGCCGTCGGTGGTGGCGGCGTGCTGGGCCTCGTCGATCATCAGCACGATGGGCGCCTTGAGTCGATCGGACAATTCGGCGAGCGCGGCCGCCAGCGTGATGCCGGTTCCGAGGCCGACCTTGGCGACGTCGAAATCAAGGCCGCCGACCGCAACCTTCTCCAGGCCGGCCTTTCGAAACACCTTCAGCAGGCCGCTGTCTTCCTGCGCAAGAGCGCTGCGCACAAGGGACACGATGGCCTGCCCGGGCTCTAGCGCCTTGTCCGCCCACAGGTCGACGTAGAGAACTGCCGCGCCGCGTTCGATGAGGGCTGGCATCAGGTCTTCGCGGAGGAAGGTGGACTTGCCGGTGCGACGGGGCGCGGCCAGGAACAGGCCGGATCGCGCCGGCGCCAGGGGCGCATCGGAAAGAATGCGATCCGCCAATTGCTGAGCAAGTTGGGGGCGGTGGAAGACCGGGTCGATCATGATCTAGAGAGCCCTTGACGGTGGTTCTATACCGACATATACAAGACTATGGTTCGATATGCTAGCCCCATTCAATGCTGGGCGTGAAGGTGACTAGAGCACTTTATGGTCTTATATGGTTTTCTACACCGAAACTCATCTCGACGACGACCGTTTGACGAGGCGCGCATTGCGCGCGCACAATGTGCGCATCCAAGCTCAACTGCTTTTGACATGGACGACAACGAATTGAGGCAGCGCGATTCCCGCCGGCTGCGGCTGATGGGCATCGTGGACAAGAACTTTGCCCGTGACAACGTGGCGGTGATGCGGGCCATCCAGCAGCAGACCGGGCAGGACGTTTCGGTTCGCTCGATTCAGTGCTGGCTCATCGACCCGAGAAAAAACAGCCATCGGGCGGTGCCCGACTGGGCATTGCGCGGGCTCGAGGACTTCATCGTGCGCCCCGACAAGCAGGACGAGCTGAAGCGGATGGCCGAGCGGGTGGAGGCGCGACGCGCCATATCCATGCGCTTCGACTGGTCGGACGACGTCGAGCACTCGCGCGCAGTGGAGATGGCGACGAACGAAGTCGAGGACGAGGCGCGGGAGAACACGCGATGGCGTAACCAGTTCGGCACTGTCGCAGGCGACATGCTCGTGGCCGAGATGCGCGCGATGCGCAAGGAGATCAGCTCGATGTCGAAAGGACTCGCGGCGATCAGCAGGGCGATCAGGGTCTGCGACAGCTACGATGATTTCCGCAAGCAAGCGGAAGACGCGATCCGCGACGCGGATCGCACGGCGCATCACGTGCGCGAAACGCGCGAGGCCTACGAGAAGGGCGCCGGCGAGTTCAGCAGGCCCGACGGCCTGCCACCGGGCGCCTCGCAGAGCTAGCTTGCCGCCGTCAGTCCCTGAAGTTGTCGTACTTCAACGGCTGGTCCGGAAACTCCTTGCGCAGCAGCGCAATCCCCACCTGAAGATCATCCCGGTTCTTCCCGGTGACCCGCACCGTGTCGCCCTGGATCGAACCCTGCACCTTCAACTTGTTTTCCTTGATGGCGCCGACGATCTTCTTGGCAAGCGTGGAGTCGATTCCCGCCTTGATCTTGTACGTCTGGCGCACCTTGTCGCCGCCGATCTTCTCGATCTTGGCTTCCATGTCGAGGAAGGTGATGGCGACGTTCTGCTTGGTGAGCTTGCCGATGAGCACGGTGCTGATCTGCTCGATCTGGAAGTCGCTGTCGCCGATCAGCTGGATCTCTTTTTCCTTCTCCTTCAACTCGACGGCGGCACTGGTGCCCTTGAAGTCGAATCGGGTGCCGATCTCCTTCTTGGTGGTATCGACCGCGTTCTTGATGGCGGGCATCTCGGGTTCGAGGAGGACGTCGAAGCTGGGCATGAAAGGATTTCCGGAGGGCGAAAGGGGTAGATGGTGCAGGACCTGCGAAAATTCTGCCATGTCCTCAGCCCCCTGGCTCGAATCCGATGTCTCCCTGAAGGCCTTGAACACCTTCGGGCTGCCCGCGCACGCGCGTCGACTGGCGCGCATCCGCAGCGATGCCGACGTGCGCCGGGTGCTCGATTCGCCCGAGGTGGGGCGCGCCGCCAAGCTGGTGCTGGGCGGGGGCAGCAACCTGGTGCTCACGCGCGACATCGACGAGGTGGTGCTCAAGGTGGAGGTGGACGGGCTGCGGCTGGTGGAGACGCGCCACGACGCCTTCATCGTGGAGGCCGGCGCCGGGCTGGGGTGGCACGACGTGGTCACGGCCACGCTGGAGCGCGGCTGGCCGGGCCTCGAGAACCTGGCGCTGATTCCCGGCACCGTCGGGGCGGCGCCGGTGCAGAACATCGGTGCGTACGGGCTGGACATGGCCGACCTCTTCGAGTCGCTGGACGGCGTCGACCTGGTCACCGGGCTGGGCATCACGCTCGACCGGGCGCAGTGCCTGTTCGGCTATCGCGACAGCGTGTTCAAGAACGTGCTGGCGGGCAAGGCCATCATCACGCGGGTGCGCTTTCGGCTGCCGCGGCCGTGCCAGCCGGTGCTGGGCTACCTCGAGCTGGAACGCAAGGTGGCCGAGACGGGCATCGCGGATCCGTCGCCGCGCCAGGTCTACGACTGGATCTGCGCCATCCGACGCGCCAAGCTGCCTGACCCGGCGGTGATCGGCAACGCGGGCAGCTTCTTCAAGAACCCGATCGTCACCGAAGACCAGTGCCGCGACATCATCGGCCGCGATCCGCACGTGGTGCACTACCCGATGGCCGACGGCACGTTCAAGCTGGCGGCGGGGTGGCTGATCGACGCATGCGGGTGGAAGGGCAAGTCGATCGGGCGAGCCGGCGTGTACGAGAAGCAGGCGCTGGTGCTGGTGAACCGCGGCGACGCCATCGGCGCCGAGGTGGTGACGTTGGCCAAGGCCATCCAGGAGAGCGTGTACGGACGCTTTGGCATTCGGCTGGAGCCCGAGCCGGTCCTGTTGTAGCAGCCTGCCGAAAGCAGGCACGGCCGCGCTGCGTTAGAGTGCACGCGCGGCGTCCGCTGACGGCGGTGCCGCTTCGAACAACACTGGAGACCTTTCGATGACGCTCGCGGCCCCTCGCAAACCCTTTCTGTCGGTCGGCGCCCGCGTCGTCTTCGGATCTTCCCTGCTGCTGGGCGTGCTGGCCGCGCCGGCCTTCGCCGCCGAATCGCCCACCGCCGTGTCGGGCACCGCGCCCCTCGTGAAAGGCGCCACGGGACGCCAGCTGTGGCGCATCGCCGACTACACCACGGTGGAGCTGGTGGCGCGCGAGCCGGGCACGCCCGACAACCAGCATCCGTTCGCGCTGGAGCCCAACACGCTGCACGCCTGGCTGCAGCAGGTGCAACTGGTGGAGATGGGGCGCGACGGCTTGCCCCGCTCCCTGTTCGCCATCGACGAACTGCGCAACATCGTGCCGGCGCTGGCGGACGCGCTGGCCCACGCCCGCCCCGACCAGGACGTGGCGCTGGTGAGCTCGGCGCGCCACGAGGACAACACGTTCTACGGCCTCACCGCGGTATCGGCGCGCCTGTTTGCGTACGACGGCCACCTGAACCTGATCGTGCACGACGCGCGCAACGACTTCTACGACACCGCGCGCGGCAGCGGCATGGCGCCCCACTTCACGCCGGGCTCGCGCACGGCGCCGGGCTCGGCGCGGATCCAGAGCCCGACCGGCACCAACAAGCGGGGCGACTGGCTGGTGCTGGACACCGTGGCTGCGGCGGCTCCGGCTCCGGCTCCGGCTCCGGCTCCGGCCTTGGCGCCGTATGCACCGATGGCGCCGGCTGCGGTGGCGCCGGTCGCGGTGGCCCCCGTCGCCCCGGTCGCTCCCGTGGTGACACCCACCGCCAACGACGCGGAGCAGCGCCTGCTGACCCTCAAGCGCCTCTACGACAAGGGCCTGATCACCAAGCCCGAGTACGACAAGAAACGCGCCGAGATCCTCAAGAGCCTGTGAGCGCCTGCAGCTCCAGGGCGTCGCCGGTGGCGGCGCCCGAGGCGGTGTTGTCGAAGATCACCCAGGGCACGCTGCCGGCGGGCCACGCGGCGGGCGCGGCCGCCTGCCGCGCCAGCCATGCGTCGTCGTAGGCCGACCAGTACACCCGCGGCGATCCGTGCCAGCGGTAGTAGAGCAGGGCGCCGACGCCATCGCCGTCCGGCCCCAGCCAGCCACCCGGTCGTGCGGCCTCGGACTGGCGCGCCGGGTCGGCGGCCACCCGGCTGACGCGCATGCGGGCCATGGCGCGATCGACGCCCGGCTCGAACCAGCTGGCGTGGCGCGGCTCGCAGGCCACCGGGCCGTCCCACGACTCGCGCAGCAGCCCGAAGAACCCGCGGGCGACCCGGGCGTCCCAGGCCAGCGACGGCGGCAGCTGCACCAGCAGCACGCCCAGGCGGTCGCCGAGGCCATTGGCCTGGGCCAGGAAATCCTTCAGCGGCTTGCGCGCGGCGCGCAGGCCCGCGTCATGCGTGATCGCGCGCGGGAGCTTCACCGCGAACCGGAAGTGCGGCGGCGTCATGGACGCCCAGCGCGCGTACGTGTCGACCGCGTGGGCGCGGTAGAACGACGTGTTGATCTCCGCGCAGGGCAGGCGGCGCGCGTAGCGTTCGAGGTGTTGTCCTTCGCCGGGGAATTCCGCCGCGAACTCGCGCGGGAGGCTCCAGGCGGCTGTGCCGATGAACATGGGATGCCGGCGATGAACCAAAAGAAACGCCCCCGACCGAAGTCGGAGGCGCGCAAGGACGGGCGACGTGCTTGACGGCGTCATCCGTCGTGACGCCCGGCATTGGGGCCGGGTAGCGCCACTCGGGGCAAGACGCGCGGTCGAGGAAGCGGCCGACGACTTGCTGGCGTCTGTTCATCGGCCGATCGGCTGGACAGTTGAAGCGGCGGGGCCCTGGCGATACACACTGATACGACTGTTAGGGATACAGGGACTCGCGGCGGCGCCAATTGCCCGGTTTCGGGGAGGCGCGGCGCGGGCGATCGGGGCGGATCCGGGGCACCATCGGAGGCCGCGTCTTGCGGTCCGAAAGCCCCCGCCATGACGCCGCTCGATCTCGAACTCTCGCCCGAGCCCGCCCCGGCCTCGCCGGCGGTGCTTGCCGCGTGCCAGCGCCGGGCGCTGGTGGAGGGCCTCGGCGGTGGCCGCGGCGCCGATACGCCGATGGCCAAGTGGTCGTTCGCCGAGCGCCGCCTGGGGGCCAATGGCACCGCCCC
>JACMOG010000514.1 GCA_014378125.1 Vitreoscilla sp.
CCGAGGCCGCCACCGAGACGCCGCCCACGGCCTCGCGCACGATCGCGCGCGAGGTGATCGCCGAGCATCGCAGCTTCCCCGGCAACCGTCCCAGCACGACGCTGGTGCTGGACGCGCTGACGCCGGCCACGCTGGGCGCACTCGTCGCGCTGTACGAGCATCGCGTGTTCTGCAGCGGCGCGCTGTGGGGCATCAACAGCTTCGACCAGTGGGGCGTGGAGCTGGGCAAGGCGCTGTGCAACGCGCTGCTGCCGCGGTTCGCCACGGGCGCCACCGACGGGCTAGACGGCTCGACGGCCGGACTGCTGACCCGGTTGCTCGCCAGTTGATGGCCAGCCGCGTCGTCGCCTTCGACTTCGGTTGGTGAGGCGTGCGCAGCCGTCGCGTGAAGTTCACGCGACGGCTGCGTGTTTGTCCAGGACGAAGTAATCTTCGGGCAAGGAAAGACAACAATGCCAAAGATTCTGGTCGTGGACGATCTCCGCGAGAGTGCCGACAGCCTGGCGCTGCTCTTCGATGCACTGGGACACGAGACGATGACGTCCTACGACGGCCAGCAGGCCGTCGAGGCGGCGCAGTCGTTCGAGCCGGACATCGTGTTCCTCGACATCAACATGCCCATCCTCGACGGCTACGGCGCGGCGCGTTCGTTGCGCCAGGTGATGGTGGACACGCCGCCGGTGCTGGTGGCGCTCACGGCGGTATCGGGCCCCGACGCCAAGCGCCGCGCCGACGCCGCCGGCTTCGATTTCTACTTCACCAAGCCGGCCGACTTCAACGTGCTCATCACCATCGTCGACGACCTGTCGCGCCGGATGGAGAGCCGGCCCGGATAGGGTCCGTCCGCTGGTCAACCCGAACGGCCTCGGCGCCGGAGCGCAATGACGGACACCTTCAACACGGATGCGGTGGTCATCGGCGCCGGCGTCATCGGCCTGGCGTGCGCCCGTGCGCTGGCGCTGCGGGGACACGACGTGCTGGTGCTCGAGGCGCTCGACACGTTCGGCACCGTCACGAGCTCGCGCAACAGCGAGGTCATCCATGCCGGCATGCACTATCCGCGCAATTCGGCGAAGGCGCGCCTGTGCATAGCCGGTGCTCGTGCCCTCTATGACTACTGCGCCGCGCGCGGCGTGCCGCATCGGCGCTGCGGCAAGCTGATCGTCGCCACCGACTCGTCGCAACTGGCGCGACTCGAGGCCATCCTGCACGCGGCGCGCGCCAACGGCCTGGACGACGTCGTGCCACTCACCGAGGCGCAGGCGCGCGGACTCGAGCCCGAACTGCGATGCGTCGCCGCGCTGGAGTCGCCGGCCACCGGCATCGTCGACAGCCATGCCTTCATGCTGTCGCTGGTCTCCGACCTGGGTTCGCTGGGGGCGCACGTGGTGCTTCGAAGTCCGGTCCTGTCGGCGTCCGCCACGGCCCACGGCATCGAGCTGATGGTCGGCGGCTCGCAGCCCTCGCGGGTCACCGCCCTGCTGGTGGTCAACGCGGCGGGCCTGCACGCCGTCGACGTCGCACGGCGTATCGAGGGCCTGCCCTCCGAGACGATCCCGGACACGCGCCTGTGCAAGGGCAACTACTTCGACCTCCAGCAGCGCGCGCCGTTCTCGCGGCTCGTCTATCCGGTTCCCGAAGCCGCCGGCCTGGGGGTGCATCTGACGCTGGACATGGCCGGTCGCGCCCGCTTCGGGCCCGACACCGAGTGGTTGTCGACCCACCGGCCGGAGGCCATCGACTACGCGGTGGATGCGCGGCGCGGCGAGTCGTTCTACGCCGCGATCCGGCGTTATTGGCCCGGTCTTCGCGACGGGTCGCTGGCGCCGGCCTACAGCGGCGTGCGTCCGAAGATCGAGGTCGCCGGGGTGCCCATCGTCGACTTCCTGTTGAGTGGTCCCGCCG
>JACMOG010000515.1 GCA_014378125.1 Vitreoscilla sp.
CCACCACCTCGCGACGCTTCAGCGCGCTCATGCGGCGTCCTCCTGTTCCAGGAGCCGGCGCAGGCCGGCGGCGTCGCCGCGCCAGGAGTGGCCGCGGGCGTCGGGCTTGAGCGCGCCGCGCAGGTCGTCGGTGTCGAGGATGTTCAGGTGGAGGGTGACCCAGTCGTCGAGCGCGCGGTCGTGCTCGCCCAGCACCAGCGTCACGACGTGCTCGTCGCGCCCCAAGGGTTCGCTGACGGTCTCGTAGTCGACGCCCTTGTTCAGCAGCGCGATCTCGGGCGCCTTCATGTCATCGCAGTAGAGGTCGAGCCGCACCACCGACTGCCGCGTGGCCGTGCCGCGCCACACGGCGCCGCCCACATGCGGCCGGAACTCGGCCAGCCGCAGCATCCAGCGCATCGCCACCTCGCGCAAGGCGCGCAACTCGCCCGGCTGCGTGTCGGCGCAGAAGATGGATATGTGGGTGCGTACTTCGTCTTCGATGGCCTCGTTGCTGGGTGCATCGCGCAGACGTCGTCCGCCGCTGCCATGCTCCTGCATCGCCTTGCGGCGGGCGCTGGCGTAGTCGAGGCCGTCCTCGACGATCAGGCGGGCCGCCGTCTGGGCGACCTCCAGATGTTCGCGGTCAGGTTCCATGGTGCCAACTATGGCAAATCGACGCCGCCCATGCGAGCAACGATGGTGGCAGAGCGGCCCAGCACGTAGGGCGACGACGGCGACTTCTCGAAGCGCTTGGGGGCCGGCAGCATCACCGCCAGCCGCGCCGCCTGGGCCGCGCCCAGCGTGGCGGCGTTGGTGCGGAAGTAGTGCTCGGACGCGGCCTGCGCGCCGAACACGCCCTCGCCCCATTCGACGTTGTCCAGGTAGGTGGTGAGGATGCGTTCCTTGCCCAGCACCACCTCCAGCATCATCGTGATCACCAGCTCCTGGCCCTTGCGCACGATGTTGCGCTCGCCGGACAGGAACAGGTTCTTGGCCAGCTGCTGCGAGATCGTGGAGCCGCCTACCACCTTGGCCACCACCTGGCGCGGCTTGCCGTCGGCGCCGCGGCGCGTGGTGGCGCGCCCCTGCCGGGCCTCGACGCGCTCCTTGGCCTTTTCGTTCCTGCTCCACGCCTTTTCGACCGCGTCCCACTCCACGCCGTGGTGGTCGACGAAGCCGGCGTCCTCGCTGGCGATCACCGCGCGGCGCAGGTTGTCGGAGATGCGGTCGGCGGGCACCGACTGCTGCGACCACGGCAACGCGTGCTTTTCCAGCACGATGCGCCAGATCTCGCTGCGCTGGAACGTGGTGGACTCGGGCGCCACCACGCGCATCAGCACGATGCGCAGCAGGAAGAACAGTTGTAGCGCCAGCAGGGCAACGGCCAGCATGCCCACCAGCCGCCCGACGCGGCGGAGCTGAGGATTCACGTGGCGGTCCTGGCGGCGGCCGCCACCTGCGCGTTCACGTGCGCGTCCACCTCGCGACGCAGCTCGGTGAGCACCTGGAACGTGCCGGGCCGCACGCCCAGCCACGCGAAGTACGCCTCGGCCGCCTGCTCCACCAACATGCCCAGCCCATCGCGCGCCACCGCGCCCTGGGCGCGCGCCCACGCCAGGAACGGCAGCGCCGCGGCGCCATAGGTCATGTCGAGCGCCAATGCGCCGGGCTTGAGCGTGCCGGCCGGCAGCGCGGGCACCGCCGCCTGCATGCTGGCCGCGGTGGCGTTGACCAGCACGTCGAA
>JACMOG010000516.1 GCA_014378125.1 Vitreoscilla sp.
CCGGTGGGTCGCATGGTGCTCGACCGCAACCCCGACAACTTCTTCGCCGAGACCGAGCAGGTGGCGTTCTGCACCGCGCACGTGGTGCCGGGCATCGACTTCAGCAACGACCCGCTGCTGCAGGGCCGCATCCACTCCTACCTGGACACGCAGATCAG
Source organism: Vitreoscilla sp. (assembly GCA_014378125.1). Next base: position 159 of record JACMOG010000516.1, read on the forward strand.
CCGCCTGGGCGGCGTCAACTTCCACGAGCTGCCCATCAATGCGTCGCTGGTGGAGGTGCACAACAACCAGCGCGACGGCATGCATCGCCGCGCCATCCCGCGCGGCCGCGTCGCCTACGAGCCCAACTCGCTGGGCGGCGGCTGCCCGTTCCAGGCCGGCGCGCGCGGCTTCGTGTCGTTCCCCGAGCCGGTGGCCGAGGACAAGGTGCGCGGCAAGCCCGAGAAGTTCGCCGACCACTACTCGCAGGCCACGCTGTTCTTCAACAGCCAGTCCGAGGTGGAGAAGAACCACATCGTGGCGGCCTTCCGCTTCGAGCTCACGCGCGTGCAGACCCCCGCGATCCGCCAGCGCGTGGTCTCGCTGCTGCGCAACGTCGACGAGGCGCTGGCCGCACGCGTGGCCGACGGCCTGGGCATGGAGCTGCCGCCGGCCCAGCCGCGCGCCCTCGAGCCGCCGGTCAAGGCCGAGGTCGATGCGTCGGCGCCGCTGTCGCTGTTCGCGTGCCCGGGCGACGGCTCGATCGCCGGCCGCCGCATCGCGCTGATGGTGGCCGACGGCGCCGACAGCGCCACGCTGCAGGCGTTGTACGACGCGCTGGTGGGCGCGGGCGCGGCGCCGCGCTACATCGGCGCCAAGCTGGGCAAGGTCAAGGCCAAGGGCGGCGGCACCATCGAGATCGAGGCCACGCTCGAGACCATGCCCTCGCCGATGTGGGACGCCGTCGTCATCGACGTCTCTGCCGACGCGCTCGCCAAGGTGGGGCCGGCGGTGGAGTTCGTGAAGGAGCAGTTCCGCCACTGCAAGACCATCCTCGTCAACGGCGCCGCGCCGGCCCTGCTGGCCGCCGCGGGCATCGACGGCCCCGCCGACGGCGGCTTCATCGAAGCGGCCGGCAAGGACTCGACCGATGCCTTCATCAAGGCCGTCGGAAAGCACAAGCACTACGAGCGCGAAAAAGATCCGTCGCCCGTCTGAACCCGCAGAGCCCACCCATGTCCCCCCGCGCCCGCCAGATCTTCAAGCCTGCCTTCCGCTTCGGCCTGGGCGGCGTGCCGCTGGGCAACGAGTTCGCCAAGCACACCGACGACGAAGCCCAGGCCACGCTGCAGGCCGCGTGGGCCATGGGCGTGCGCTACTACGACGTCGCGCCGTGGTACGGCTTCGGCCTGGCGGGGCGCCGCTTCGGCCACTTCCTGCACAACCAGCGGCGCGAGGACTACGTGCTGTCGTCGAAGGTGGGCAAGCTGTTCAAGGCGGCGAAGGACAACATGCACGCGCAGGCCTACCCGCTGTCCGACTCGCCCAACGACCTGTTCATCGACTACACGGCCGACGGCGTGCGCCGCTCGGTGGAGGACAGCCTGCAGCGCCTGGGCGTGTCGCACCTCGACGTGGCCTTCGTGCACGACCTGTCGCCCGACTTCGCGTTCTTTCCCAACGGCTGGGAGGAGCAGTACCGTATCGCGCGCAAGGGCGCGTTCCCGGCGTTGTCGAAGATGCGCGACGAGGGAATCATCCGCGCCTGGGGCGTGGGCGTGAACACGCCGATGGCCATCCTCCAGGTCATCGAGGACGCGGATCCCGACGTGTGCCTGTGCGCTCGCCAGTATTCGCTGATCGACCATGCCAACGCCTTGAACGTCGTCATGCCCGCGGTGAAGGCGAAGAAGGTGTCGCTGGTGATGGGGTCGTCGCTCAACGCCGGCTTCCTCTCCGGCAGCCCGCGCTTCAACTACGGCGACCAGAACTTCCGGATCCCGCCCGAGGCGATCGCCAAGCGCGATCAGCTGCGCGTCGTGGCCGCACGGCACGGCGTCGACCTGCGTACCGCCGCGCTGCAGTTTTCGGCGGCGGCCCCGGAGGCGGTCGCGCTGGTGGTGGGCGCCGGCAGCGCACTGCAGATCCAGGAGGACTGGAATTCGATGCAGGCCAGGATCCCGGAGGAGTTCTGGCGCGAACTCAAACACGAGCGGCTCATCGAGCGCAACGCGCCGACGCCGACGGCGGCGGCCTGACGCCTCCAATTTGCGACGCCGGTTGCCTGCAAGGCACGGCATGTGCTTGTAGGGGGGACTGGAGACCCCCGATGACCAATATCCTGGTGGTGGACGACACCGTCGATGCCGCCGAGAGCTTGGCGCTGCTGTTCGATACGCTCGGCCACGAGACGCATACCGCCTTCGACGGCGAGCAGGCCCTGGCGGCCGCGGAGAAGTTCGCCCCGCACATCATCTTCCTCGACCTCGACATGCCGGTGCACGACGGCTACGAGGCGGCGCGCTCGATCCGGCGCTCGAAGTGCACCGACCCGCCCTTCATCGTCGCGCTCACCGGCCAGTCCGGCGCGGAAGTGCGGCAACGAACGAATGCGGCGGGCTTCGATTTCTACATGCAGAAGCCCGCGAACACCAACGCCCTGCTGGCACTGGTGTCCGACCTGGCGGGCCGGCAGAGACCCCCGGGATGACCGATCCGGCCATCGAGCGCTGGATGCGGTCGCTTTTGGCGTCCACTTCCGAGACCAGCATCGTCATCCTGAGCGTGGAAGGCGTCGTCCTGGCCTGGCTGGGCGCGGCGCCATTGCTGTTCGGCTATTCCGCGGAGGAGGCGGTGGGCATGCCGTTCAGCCGCCTCTTCACGCCCCAGGACATCGCGCTGCTGCAAGCGGCCGAAGGCATGACGTCGATGGTACCTGGACGAGGCCAACAACTGAAGGTGACGTTGCCCGACGTCCCCATCGTGATCGAGGCCGACGCTCAACGCCTGAACCAGATCCTCGTCAACCTGCCGAGCAACGCGTCGAAGTTCACGCCGGCCCGAGGCATCGTGCAGCTCAGCGCCACGGTGGAGGACGACATGGCGGCCATCCGCGTCGAGGACGACGGCGAAGGGATCGCTCCGGCCGTCCTGCCCAGGATCTTCGAGCTCTTCACGCGCGCCGACAGCGCGCGCAATGTGCAGGGGCTGGGCGTGGGACTGTCCGTGGTCCGGCCCACCGAGGAAGGGCACGGCTGAGGCAGCATCACCGGAACGGATGCCTCGATGAATCGCCAGGTGCACGAGGGGTCTGGCTCCGAACGGGGCCAGACCCCTGCTGCCAAAGGAGCGTGATCGGCAGCTCGCGCACGCGCCTGCCGGTGGCGTTGAAGATGGCGTTCGCCACCGCCGCGCCGGTGCCAGTGATGCCGATCCCGCCCACCCGCGCGCGCCCATGGGCGTGTGCGGATCGGGGAGGTCGTTCCAGATGACGTCGATCTCGGGCACGTCGAGGTGTACCGGCACGTGGTACTCGGCCAGGCTCGGGTTCATGATGCGGCCGTTGCGCTCGTCGAACTGCGCCTCCTCCATCGGCGCGAGGCCCAGCCCCATGATGATGCCGCCGCGGAACTGGCGGCGCGCCGTCTTGGCGCTGAGGATGCGGCCGCAGTCGAACGAGCCCGGGAAGCGGCTGACGCGCGGCTCGCCGGTGACGGCCTCGCGCAGCGCGCGTGCCAGGATCGCGGCGTAGGTCTCGAAGCGCTCCGGCTCGCCGGCCTTGCACAGGCCTGCGTCGCGGCAGCGCACGTCGATCTCGCCCTGGCCCTTCAGCGGCGATTCGCCGTCGCACAGCTTCAGCAACTCGATGACGAGGGCCTTGCGGGCCGCGGCGATCGAGGCGCCGATGGCGGCCGACTGCTGCGAGCCGCCCGCCAGCACCCGCGCGCTGCAGCGGGTGCAACGCCGTGTGCGTGCCCTGGCCTTCGATGGTGGTGATCTCGCGGCCCTGGTACTGCACCGCCAGCGCGAGGCACGAGTTGATGCGCTCGCCCTCCACCAGCACCGTGCAGGCGCCTCACGCGCCCTGGTTGCAGCCCTTCTTGGTGCCGGTCAGGTGAAGGTGATCCCGAATGGCTGCGTGCGCGCAGGAACGGAATCGCGGCAAGCCGAATGCCAGCGCAGGCGCCTCAGGCCAGTGGCAGTCCCACGTAGTTCTCGGCCAGCGCCGTCGAGGCCGCCTCCGAACCCACCAGGTAGTCCAGCTCGGCCCGCTGCATGCACGCGCCGAACGCGCCGGCCTCGGGAAACCGGTGCATCAACGACGTGAACCACCACGAGAAGCGCTCGGCTTTCCAGACGCGCGCCAGGCAGCGCCGCGAGTAGGCGTCGATGGCGGCGTCGCTGCGTTCGCCGTAGTGCTCGATCATGGCGTCTGCCAGGAAGCCGACGTCGGAGGCGGCCAGGTTGAGTCCCTTGGCGCCTGTGGGCGGCACGATGTGGGCGGCGTCGCCGGCCAGGAGCAGGCGGCCGAAGCGCATCGGCTCGGCCACGAAGCTGCGCAGCGGCGCGATGCTCTTTTCCAGCGACGGGCCCGTCACCACCTGCTCGGCCACGTGCTCGGGCAGGCGGCGGCGCAGCTCGTCCCAGAACGCGACGTCGCTCCAGCGCTCGGCGCGGTCGTCGGATGCGCACTGCAGGTAGTAGCGGCTGCGGGTGCGGCTGCGCTGGCTGCACAGCGCGAAGCCGCGCTCGTGGTTGGCGTAGACCAGCTCCTTGGTGGCGGGCGGCACGTCGGCCAGCACGCCCAGCCAGCCGAACGGATACACCTTCTCGTACGCCGTGACGGCGCCTTCGGGCAGGCTCGCGCGGCACACGCCATGGAAGCCGTCGCATCCGGCGATGAAGTCGCAGGCCAGCTCGTGGCGCTGGCCTTCCTTGACGTACGTGACCTTGGGTGGGGCGCCGTCCCAATCCGCGATGGCCACGTCGCCGGCCTCGTAGACGGTGGCCAGGGCGGCGTCCGCGCGGGCCGCCATCAGGTCGCGCGTGACCTCGGTCTGGCCGTAAACCATCACGTGGCGGCCGGTGAGCCTGTCGAAGTCGATGCGGTGCAGCGCGCCGCCGAAGGCCAGCTCGGTGCCGTCGTGGCGCAAGCCTTCGGCGTGCACGCGGGCGCCGACGCCAGCGCGATCGAGCAGGTCGACCGTGGTCTGCTCCAGGACGCCGGCGCGGATGCGGCCCAGCACGTAGTCGGCGCTGCGCTGCTCGATGACGACGGCGTCGATGCCGGCGCGGTGCAGCAGCGCGCCCAGCAACAGCCCGGCCGGACCGGCGCCGACGATGGCAACCTGGGTTCGCATGATGTCTCCTTTGTCGTTTGATGCCGACTCTAGGCAGCGACAGGCGATTCGCCAATATCATCGCGTTATCGGATGACATGCACCAGATGAATCAAGCCCGCTTCGACCTCAACCTCCTGCGCGTGTTCCAGGCCGTGTACGTGGCCGGCAACGTGCGCCGCGCCGCCGAGAAGCTGGAGCTGTCGCAGCCGGCCGTGAGCCACGCCCTCACGCGGCTGCGCCTGCGGCTGAAGGACCCGCTGTTCATCCGCAGTCCCGGCGGCGTGGCACCCACGCCCCGCGCCCACCACTTCGCCCTCACGGTGGACGCCGCGCTCGCGGCCGTCGACGCCTCGCTGGGCGAGACGCGGGCCTTCGACCCGGCCACCTCCGACCGCCGCTTCGCCCTGCACATGAGCGATATGGGCCAGGGCGAGTCCCTGCGCGTGTTGATGGCCCACCTGCGCGTGCACGCGCCCGGCGTGCGCATCGAGGTGCGCCAGCTGCCGCTGGCCG
>JACMOG010000517.1 GCA_014378125.1 Vitreoscilla sp.
ATCAGACCCGGCGGCGAGCAGCGGTGCGGGCCGCGGGCATCGTCGCGGCCTCGACGGCCCGACGATGCCAAGACCAACAAACAAGTTCGCGGACTTTTTCCCCAGCGAATGTTGGCTGCGGGCAGGCCAGGCGTGGAACGGCGAGGCGGGCGAGTCTCTTTTGTGAGGTCAAGGAGGAGGAGGCTACAGGCCGACGGGGGACACGAACAAAAGAGACTTGCCCGGTGAGTCGTGACTGACCCGGCGCGCCCCGCAACCCGACACGCCGCAATCCGGCAACCCGCAATCGGACGCACCCCGCAAACCGACGCACCCCGCAATCCGGCGATGATCCTTTCTTTTCCGCCGCCCATAATGCGGGCCATGAGCGGATATCCCTGGGTCATGGCCCTCCACATCGTCTTCGTGTCCAGCTGGTTCGCCGGGCTCTTCTACCTCCCACGGATCTTCGTCAACCTGACGCAGGTCCCCAGCGACAGCCACGCCGAGCGCGAGCGCCTGCTCCTGATGGCGCGCAAGCTCTATCGATTCTCCAGCCTGCTCATGGTGGGCGCCATCGTGCTGGGCATCGTGCTGGTCGCGCTGCGGCCCGAATGGCTGCACATGGGCTGGCTGCACGCCAAGCTGCTGCTGGTGGTGGTGGCCATCGGCTATCACCACATGTGCCGCGGCATGCTGCGCAGCTTCGAGAAGCTGGAGAACCGCCGCCGCGAGCGTTGGTTCCGCGTGTTCAACGAGATGGCGGTGCTGCTGTTCGCGGCCATCGTCGTGCTCGTGGTCGTCAAGCCGTTCTGAGCGACGGCGGGGCCAGGCTCGACCATGGACCGGCCCGCCCGCGCCCCCGCGCGCATCCCGCGCCTGCCGGCGGTCTCGCCAGCGCACCCGCGCGAGAGCTCGGCGCTCACGCTGACCATCGTCTTCACCGGACTGGTGATCTACGCCAGCCTGTACCCGTTCAGCGGCTGGTTCTGGCCGGCGGGGCAGCCGCTGTCGGCGCTGTTGGTGCCGCCCTGGCCGCGGTACCACGTCGGCTTCGACGATTGGTCCAACTTCGTCGGCTACATGCCGCTGGGCGCCCTGGTGTACACCAGCGCGCTGCGGCGCGGACGCGGCGCTGTGGCGGCGTGCGCGATCGCCTGCATGCTGCCATCCGCGTTGTCGTGGGTGATGGAGTTCACGCAGCACTTCCTGCCGGGCCGCTATCCGTCGCTGATGGACTGGACGCTCAATTCGCTGGGCGCCATCGCCGGCCTGAGCCTGGGCGTGGTGGTGCATTCTGCGGGCGCCGGCGTGCGCTGGTCGACGTTGCGCGAGCGCTGGTTCCTGCCGCGCAGCGGCGCCACCATCGCGCTGCTGCTGCTGTGGCCGGTGGGCTTCCTGTATCCCAGCACCGTGCCGTTCGGCCAGGGCGTGTCCTGGGAGCGGTTGCAGGAGGCCGCGTACGACCAGCTCAACGACCACCCGCTGGCGCCGTGGTTCGACTGGCTGTGGGCCAGCCTCGGCGAGAACACCGGGCCGATGTCGAAGGCCGCGGAAGGTTTCGCGGTGGCGCTGGGCCTGCTGGGCCCGTGCATGGTGGCTTACGCGATCACGCGGCCCGGCTGGCGGCGCGCCATGCTGGTGCCGGTGGCGGTGGTGGTGGGCCTGGCGGCCAACACGCTGTCGGCCGCGCTCAACTTCGGGCCGGTGCATGCGCTCGGCTGGGCCACGTCCACCGTGCCGGCGGGGCTGGCGCTGGGCAGCGTCGTGGCGTTCTCCCTCGTCTTCATCGGGCAACGGCCGGCGGAGGCGCTGGGGCTGGTGGCGCTGTCCGTGGGCGCGGCCATCGTGGCCCAGGCGCCGTCCGACCCGTACTACGCCGACAGCCTGCAGCAGTGGGAGCAGGGCCGGTTCATCCACTTCCACGGGCTCGCGCAATGGGTGGGCTGGCTGTGGCCGTTCGCCGCCGGCGTGTCGCTTTTCGGCCGGTTGACGCGCGGCGACGGGGTCACCCGCACGGCATGAAGGCCGTCGGGGGCAGCTCGGCCGCCGGGCCTTCCTACAATGGCGCCATGTACTACAAGCACCACATCTTCTTTTGCCTCAACGAGCGCAAGCCCGGCGAGGACAGCTGCGCGCTGGTCGGTGCGCAGGCCGGCTTCGACCACTGCAAGTCGCGGGTGAAGTCGGCGGGCCTCGCCGGCCCGGGCGGCGTGCGCGTGAACAAGGCCGGCTGCCTCGACCGCTGCGCCGGCGGCCCGGTGGCCGTGGTCTATCCCGACGAGACCTGGTACACGTTCGTCGACAAGGCCGACATCGACGAGATCGTCGATTCGCACCTGGTCAACGGCAAGCCGGTCGAACGCCTCCTGCTGCCGCCCGACATCGGGCGCTGAAGCATGAACACGTTCACCAAGCGCGGCGAAATCGTCGGGCCGGCGGGCGCATTGAGCGTCGCGGTCGACACCACCACCGACGTGCCGCAACGCGGCCTGGCCGTCATCTGCCACCCGCATCCGTTGCAGGGCGGCACCATGGACAACAAGGTGGTGACCACCATCGCCCGCGCGCTGGTGCAACGCGGATGGCGCGTGGTGCGCTTCGACTACCGCGGCGTGCGCCAGTCGGCGGGCGCGTGGGACGAGGGGCGTGGCGAGGTCGACGACGCGCTGGCGGTGATCGCGGCCCATCGCGTGGTGGGCGAGCCGCTGGTGCTGGGCGGCTTTTCCTTCGGCGGCTACATTGCCGCCAGCGCGGCCGCGAAACTGCCCGAGGGCGAGAAGCCCCGGAGCATGGTGCTGGTCGCTCCGTCCACCGTCAAGCACCACGCGCCCGCCGTCATCGACGACACCTTGCTGGTGCACGGCGAGGCCGACGACGTGGTGCCGCTGTCCGCCTCGCTGGACTGGGCGCGTCCGCAGGCGCTGCCCGTGGTCGTCGTGCCGGGCGCGGGGCATTTCTTCCACGGCCAGCTGGTGTTGCTGAAGTCGCTGGTCCACCGCTTCTTTGCCGAGTGACGTCGGCGTTCCCATGAAGAGACTCCTCACCTTCCTGGGCCTGGCCCTGGCCGGCATCGCCGCCTTCGCCCAGGCCCTGCCGCCGCCCGAGATCGCGGCGCGGCAGTACCTGCTCGTCGACATGAACGCCGGCCAGGTGCTGGCCGAGCGCGGCGCCGACGCGCCCGTGGACCCGGTCTCGCTCACGAAGCTGATGACGGCCTGGCTGGTCTTCTCGGCCCTCAAGGAGCACAAGCTGGCGCTGGACCAGAAGCTGCCCGTGTCCGCGCGCGCCTTCGCCGAGCGCAAGGGCGGCGGCTCGCTGATGTTCATCGACACCACGATGACGCCCACGGTCGACGACCTGCTGCAGGGCCTCATCGTCGACTCGGGCAACGACGCCGCGGTGGCGCTGGCCGAGGGCGTGGGCGGCGGCGTCGACGGGTTCGTGGCGATGATGAATCGCCGGGCGCAGGCCTGGGGCCTGAAGAACACCACGTTCAGGAACGCGTCGGGCTTCACCGAGCCCGGCCACCGCAGCTCGCCGCGCGACCTCGCGGCGATCGCGCAGCACATCCTTCGCGACTTCCCCGAGTACGCCCACTACTACGCGCAGCGCGACTTCAAGTTCAACAACCTGCGCCAGGACAACCACAACGCCCTGCTGCGCCGCGATCCCAGCGTCGACGGCATGCAGACCGGCTTCTCCGACGCCGCCGGCTACAGCCTGCTGGCCAGCGCGCAGCGCGACTTCCCCAACGGCAAGCGGCGCCTGCTGGCCCTCGTGATGGGCGCCGGCGCCAGGGAGGCGCGCGCCGACGAGGCCCAGAAGCTGCTCAACTGGGGCTACACGGCGTTCGACGACGTGCGCCTGGTGGAGGCCGGCAAGCCCGTGGGCGCGCCGGTGGCCGTCTGGAAGGGCACGCAGGCCAAGGTGGGGTTGGGCAGCGCCGAGGCCGTCTACGTGGCGGTACCCAAGGGCGACGGCGACCGCCTGAAGACGACGGTGGAGCGCACCGACCCGCTGGTGGCGCCGCTCGCCAAGGGCCAGCGCGTCGGTTCGCTGATGGTGAGCACCGCCGCCGGGGCCGTCATCGCCACGATTCCGCTGATCGTGCTCGAGGATGTCCCCCAGGCGGGCCTGTTCGGCCGCGCATGGGATGCCATCCGTCTCTGGATCAAGTAGTCTTCACGCTTGAACAGGAGCTTCGCACCATGAACGCCTTGCCCGACTCGCTGTGTTACCTCGACGGAGAGTTCCTCCCGTTGAACCAGGCCAAGGTCTCGGTGATGGACCGCGGCTTCCTGTTCGGCGACGGCGCCTACGAGTCCATCCCGGTCTACGACCGGCGCCTGTTCCGGTTCGACGACCACCTGGCGCGCTTCGAGCGCAGCCTGGCCAAGCTCGAGATCGAGGCCGACCTGGATCGCGACACCTGGCTGGCGCGCCTGCGCAAGCTCATCGAGGCGTTTCCGGCCGGCGACCAGCTGGTCTACCTGCAGGTCACGCGCGGGGTCGCGATGCGCTCCCATGTGGCGCCGGCCGGGCTCACGCCCACCGTGTTCGTCACCACCAGCGAGCGCTCGCAGCCCACGCCGGCGCAGCGCGTGCAGGGGCTCGCCTGCATCACGGCGCGCGACTTCCGCTGGCAGCGTGGCGATATCAAGAGCACCTCGCTGCTGGGCAACGTGCTGGCGCGCAAGATCTCGGCCGACCAGCACGCCGACGAGACCATCCTGCTGCGCGACGACGCGGCGGGCGGCCCGTGGCTCACCGAAGGTGCGTCCAGCAACGTCTGGGTGGTGCACGAGGGCGCGCTGCTGGGGCCCGCCCCCGACGAGCACGTGCTGGCCGGCGTGCGCATCGAGCTGCTGCGCGAGCTGTGCAAGGAGACCGGGGTGGCGTTCAACCTGCGCCCGGTGAGCGAGGCCGACGTCCGTTCGGCCGACGAGGTGCTCCTGAGCTCCGCCTCGAAGGAAGTCATCGCCGTCACTCGTCTCGACGGCGAGCACGTGGGCCACGGCGCGTTGCGCGGGCGCCCGGGTCCGGTTTATGCCCGTCTGCACCAGGCTTACCAACGTGCGATTCAATCGCAATCCATTTGAACGGTTTGGTCCGCCATGCACGAGATTCCTCCAGAACAGTCCTTCATCAAGTACCCCAGCGCGTTTCCCATCAAGGTGATGGGCCCGCAGGCGGAGGGTTTCATCGAGGCGATCGTGCAGGTTGCAAAGCAGTTCGATCCGGATTTCGACCACACGACGGTGGAGACCAGACCCAGCAAGGGGGGTAATTACCTGGGCATCACGATCACGGTCACAGCCACCAGCCGTCCGCAGCTGGATGAGCTGTACCGGACATTGACCGCACATCCGATGGTCAAGATCGTTCTGTGATGCGCAGGTGGGGGAAGCGACTCTCAGAGGCTTCATGCATCTCACCAGAAACGAGACCGAAAAATGCGTGATGGCACGCATCGTTCGGCAGAAAAAGCTACACCAGAAGAACTTCACGCTGAAGCAGTTCGGCACCTGGACCAAGGCTGAAACCGCGGCCCGCAAGTGGGTCAAGATCACCTTGGCGGAGCTGCCGCCGCCCATCGGCATGCAGAACCGGATGACCAGCCGCAACAGCTCGGGGGTGGTGGGGGTGCGCCTGGTGCACGCGGTGCGTCGCCGCGAGGAGAAGGAATATCCGGACTGGCGCTGGATCGCCTTCTGGCCCGGCTGCCCCAACTCCGGCGGCATCGGCTGGTCGGTGAACAAGTACGGCGACGAGCACGCCTTCGTGCTGGCCTGCCTGGCTCGCAAGCTGGAGACGGTGGATCGCGATCGCATCGACGCCGAGTTCGAAGGATTCAAGGGCTCGCGCGACTACAAGCGCCTGCTCAAGCTCAAGCAGATCACCCCGAGCTGAACGCACGGAGCGCCGGCGCCCTAAAATCGGGCATCCGGCGCGTTCCTGCGCCCGCAGGATCCGATCTCGATGACCCCGACGGCCCCGGACGGCCCGCCCGCCCTGCCTCTGCTGCGCGACCTGGGCCGCGCCCCCTACGGACCCACCGTGGACGCCATGCAGGCGTTCACCGCGGAGCGCACCCCGGCCACGCCCGACGAGATCTGGCTGGTGGAGCACGCGCCGGTCTTCACGCAGGGCCTGGCCGGCAAGGCCGAACACCTGCTCGACGCCGGTGGCGTGCCGGTGGTCCAGACCAACCGCGGCGGCCAGGTCACGTATCACGGGCCCGGCCAGGTGGTGGCCTACCCGCTGGTCGACCTGCGCCGGCTGGGCATCTACGTCAAGGAATTCGTGTTCCGGCTCGAGGAAGCGGTGCTGCGCACGCTGGCCGATTTCGACGTCACCGGGCACCGCGTGCCGGGCGCGCCGGGCATCTACGTCAGGCTGGCCGACCCGTTCGGCCACGGCGCCCTGGGCGCCCACCGACCCGCCCACGATCCGTTCCAGGGCCTGGGAAAGATCGCCGCGCTGGGTGTGAAAGTGAGCAATCACTGCACGTATCACGGCGTCGCGCTGAACGTCGCCATGGATCTGCAACCCTTCGATCGGATCAACCCTTGCGGCTATGCCGGGCTGAAAACCGTCGACCTCGGTACACTCGGGGTCGTTGCCGACCGGGCAACGGTGGCCGACGTGCTGGGCCGCCGACTCCGCGCGCAGTTCGCGCGTTGATCTCTCCTCAGCCGATTCTCGAGCCGCGCGCTCGCACCGAATGTCCACCGAAGCCAATTCCCCCGACGTCGCCACGCCCGCCTACGATGCCAGCGCCAAGCAGAAGGCGCAGGCCAAGACGTCGCGCATCCCGATCAAGATCGTGCCGGCCGAGGCGCTGAAGAAGCCGGACTGGATCCGCGTGCGCGCCGCGCTGCCCAGCAGCCGGTTCTACGAGATCAAGCAGATCCTGCGCGAGCACAACCTGCATACGGTGTGCGAAGAGGCCTCGTGCCCCAACATCGGCGAGTGCTTCGGCAAGGGCACGGCCACGTTCATGATCATGGGCGACAAGTGCACGCGTCGCTGCCCGTTCTGCGACGTCGGCCACGGCCGCCCCGATCCGCTCGACGCCGAAGAACCGAAGAACCTGGCCCGCACGATCGCCGCGCTGAAGCTCAAGTACGTCGTCATCACCAGCGTCGACCGTGACGACCTGCGCGACGGCGGCGCCGGCCACTTCGTGGAATGCATCCGCCAGATCCGCGAGATGTCGCCCGAAACGCGCATCGAGGTGCTGGTGCCCGACTACCGTGGCCGCGACGACCGCGCGCTCGAGATCCTGAAGGCCGCCCCGCCCGACGTGATGAACCACAACCTCGAGACCGCGCCGCGTTTGTACAAGCAGGCCCGCCCCGGCAGCGACTACCAGTTCAGCCTCAACCTGCTCAAGAAGTTCAAGGCGGCGCACCCCGGCGTGCCCACCAAGAGCGGCATCATGGTGGGCCTGGGCGAGACCGACGAAGAGATCCTGCAGGTGATGGCCGACATGCGCGCCCATGACATCGACATGATCACCATCGGCCAGTACCTGGCGCCGTCCGGGCACCACCTGCCGGTGGCGCGCTATGTGCACCCCGACACGTTCAAGATGTTCGAGCAGAAGGCCATCGAGATGGGCTTCAGCCACGCCGCCGTCGGCGCCATGGTGCGTTCCAGCTATCACGCGGACAAGCAGGCCGAGCAGGCCGGCCTGGACATGGGAACCCCCAGCCAGGTCGGCGCCTAGCGTCGACGGGGGCCGGCGCGCCCGCATCCAATCGGCGTCCGACACGACAGCATCCGCGTGCCGGGCGGCAAGGCTTGGTTCAGCTTGGGCTCGGCGCGCGAGCGACCATTGCCGGCCCGTGATCCAACTTCCATGAACCCGAACTCCCGCGCTCTCCCGCCGCTGCGCTGGCCGACCGCGTCCGCTGCCCTGGGCGAGGTGTATGCGAGCGAGTGGCCGCGCCGCTTCAAGTACGCCGTGCGGCGCTGGTTGACCCGCGGTGGGCGTCGTATCGTGATGGACCACCTGGCGCAATCGTCCGCCGCCCAGGCCCTTCTCGCGAACGCGCCGCGGGCGTTCTATCCGGCGATGCACAAGCACCTGGATCGACGCTTCGACACGTTGGCGCGCGCCCGTTCGCTCACGCAGAGCATGCGATGCATGGAGAGCGCGGTCGACGCCGGGCTCGCGTCGAGGCTGTTCAGCGGCGAGCTCGTGACGCTGGGTGTTCTCCCGGACACGACGCGCGTCACCCTCGGGCTCAATCGCCTGACCTTCCACGAAGGGCTGTGGGCGATCGACCTGACGCGCGCGGACGGGCTGCGCCTGTTCACCATCAGCTTCGGGTGGCTGGATCCGGGAAGTCTCATGCTCGGTTGCGTGCAGGGGCCGCCGCGCGAGATCGACGGCCTGGCATGCGTCAGGGAGCTGACGGACACCGCGCAAGGCTTGCGCCCGGCGTACCTGCTGATGCTCATGCTGCGAGCGTGCGCGAAGCTCTGGAACGTGACGCGACTGATCGGCGTCGACGAGGCCCATCAGGTCAAGGGGCGATGGAACCATCGCGCCGCGGAGCGCCGCTTCGACTACGCGGTCTTCTGGCAGGACTGCTCTGGCGCGCCGTTGCCCGACGGCAATTGGGAGGTGCCGGTGGATGTGCCACGGCGCCCACTGGAAGACGTGCCGTCGAAGCGGCGCGCGATGTACCGGCGGCGGTATGCCTTGCTCGACGCGCTGGCCGCCGACGCCGCTGCCAGGCTTTCCTGACGGACCCGCCTGTCGATCGACCTGGGCGCGGGGACGCCGGCATGTCCGGCGATTCGGAACGTGCGGCGGCTCCCGCGCGGGATCAGGACTCGCGCTGCAGCGCCTCGATCAGCTTGCCGAGCGCCACGAAGTCGGTCTTGCCGACCCAGCGCCGCACGATCTCGCCGCGCTTGTCGATCAGCAGCGACGTGGGCGTGAACTGCACGTTGCCCAGCCGTCGCGCGATCTCGCCGGTGTTGTCGATGGCCACGCCGAAAGGCAGCGCGCGCGCCTCGGCGAAGTTGGCCACCAGCGCGGGCGGGTCGTAGCGCATCGACACGGCCAGGGTCTGGAAGCCCTGCGGGGCGTAGCGACGCCAGTTGGCCACCATGGCGGGCATCTCCTCGACGCAGGGCGCGCAGTCGGTGGCCCAGAAGTTGACCAGCACCACGTGTCCGCGCAGGGCGAGCAGGTCGCTCCTGCGGCCGTCGAGCAGGGTGTACGCCAGCGCCGGCGCCTGTTCGGTCCGGCTGCAACCCGTTAGCATGGGCAGCGCCAGCCCGACGCCTGACGTGAGCGCCGCCGCGGCGAGCAGGGCCATCGGGCAAACGATTTTCATGGGATCCCACATGCAACGACGTCAGTTTACGCCCGGCCTCGCCACGCTCTTCCTGGCGCGCTCCGCCTGTCTCACGCTTCTGGGCGGCTCCGCTGCGGCCTTCGCGCTGGGCGAGACGGAGGCCGCCTCCGGCGTGCGCGCGGCCCTGGAGCGCGGGGCCGACAGCGCGGTGTCGCTGCTGGGCAAGCCTGGCGGCTTCCTCGGCAACCCGCAGGTGCGCATCCCGCTGCCGGGCGCGCTCAAGAGCGCCGCCTCGATGCTGCGCATGCTGGGACAGCAGCAGAAGGTGGACGACCTGGTCGACTCGATGAATCGGGCGGCCGAGTCGGCCGTGCCCGAGGCCAGGCCGCTGCTGCTGAACGCGGTGCACGCGATGTCGGTGGAGGACGCCGTGAACATCGTGCGCGGCAGCGAGACCTCGGTCACCGACTTCTTCGCCGCCAAGACGCGCGCGCCGCTGGGCGAGAAGTTCCTGCCCATCGTGACGGCAGAGACGCGGAAGGTGTCGCTGGCCGCCAAGTACAATGCGGTGGCCAGCAAGGGCTCGTCGCTGGGCCTCATCAAGCCGGAGGACGCGAACGTCGAGCAGTACGTCACGCGCAAGGCGCTCGACGGCCTGTTCTTCATGATCGGCCAGGAAGAGAAGAAGATCCGCGCCGATCCCGTGGCGACCGGCAGCGCGATCCTCAAGGCCGTGTTCGGCGGACACTGACCCGCGCCGCGGGCCGGCGTTGCCGGTTGGCCGGTTCGCCGGCTCAGGCCGTGCGCGACAGCTCGAAGATCAGCGCCGAGGGCAGCGACTGCATCACTGCGTCGCGGCCGATGCGCGCGCCGCTGTCGACGTTGTTGGTGGACAGCTGCAGCGCGCTGCCTTCCGGCGCCACCTCGATGAACACGAACGACGGCATCTCGGACGAGATACCGGCGCGCAGCTTCTGGAAGCGGTCGCCGGCCAGCACCGATTCGTAGATGATCGCGTGCGGGAGCGCGTCGCGGCAGAATTCCTCGGCCTCCTCCACGCCGGTGACGAAGTCCACCAGCAAGCCCATGTGGCGGATCGATTCCTTGATCAGC
This sequence comes from Vitreoscilla sp., assembly GCA_014378125.1. The sequence continues at coordinate 10,413 of JACMOG010000517.1, forward strand.
GAGCGCATCTCGCGCCCGCCCGCCACCACCAGCACGTGGCTGCCGGCCAGCGGCTTGGAGTTGTCCGACACGCCGAAGCCCTGGTCGATCTCGACGACGCTGACGCCCTCGATCTCGTCATGGACGGTGCGCGGGAACTCGATCGTGAGCGTGGTCTCGGCCTCGGAGACGGTGCGGTCCATCACCAGCCCGAGCGTCCACGAGATCTGCTGCACCAGGCGCCACGACATCGAGTCGAGCGAGGGCAGCGGCGTGCCCACCGGCGTGAGGCGATCGGACGCATCGGAGCTGGCGTGGGCGAAGCGCACGCTGAGGCGTGCGTAGGGCGGCCAGGCCTTGATGTCGAGCTTGAACTCGAGCTTGCCCTGCGCCAAGTCGAGGCTCCAGTCGACCACGGCCTGCATCAGCGCGTAGAGCAGGGTGGCGTCGGCCATCACCTCGACCGGCTTGAGCGCCTGGCCGATCTCGATCTGGCGCGTCGTGGCCTCGCGGCCGCGCTGCAGCAGCACCTCGCGCAGCATCTGGGTGACGCTGATCTGCTCGGGCGACTGGCGGATGCGGCCGGAGGCGAAGCGGGCCAGCTGCTGGCCGATCATGCCGGCGCGACGGGCGCGTTCGATCTCCTCTCGCAGCATCCGCAGGCCGGCACGGTCGATCTTGCCGGTGGTGGCGAGCACGGTGACGCGCTCGAGCGCGGCGGACAATGGCAGTCCCACCTCGGTGCCGATCTGTCCGATGATCTCGCGCCAGTGCGCCTCGTCGGGTTCCAGGCGTTGCTTGTCCGACACCTGATCAGTCATGGTGGATTGGCTCGAGGCCAGAGTCATTGTCATTTGGTATCCCTCCTGCATGCATCGCGCTTGCCAGACGTCGATCCGTATTGTGCGCCCGCTGTTGCACAGGTTACAAACGGTAGCGAATGGCGCTGTGGCACATAGTGCCCAGCGTTGGCAGCACCATCCATCCCCCACTAGGGTGAATCAGCCCCGGCGTCCGCGACGTATTTCTCATATTGAACCAATGCCCCGCGATAAACATTCGGATACACCCGCTGACCGGCCCCAACCGAGGGCCCCGCGAGCCCTCTGCTGCGCGACCGCGCTGGCAGCGCTAGTGGCGTGTGCGCCCACTTTCGATTGGCGCAGCGTCCGGCTTCCGGACACCCAACTTGTAACCGAGCTGCCCTGCCGGCCGTCGCGGTTCCAGCGCGACGTGGTGGTGGCCGGCGGGCCGTTGAAGCTGTTCATGCTGTCGTGCGAGGCCGGCGGGGTCACCTACGGTGTGGCGACGGCCGAGGTCGGCGACCCGGCGCGCGTCGACGCGGTGCTGTTCGCGCTGCGCGATGGCGGCGCGGCGGCGATCCGGTCGGCCAAAGTGCCGGCTGGCGCGTTGAACATGGGCGGGGCCACCCCGTTTTCAGGAAACAGCAGTGCCCACCTCCATGGCCAGCGTCCCGACGGCGAGACAATCGACGAGTCGATCCGCGTGTTCGCGCGCGGCACCCGGGTGTTCCAGGCCAGCGCCGTGGGACGGTCGTTGCCGGACAGCGCGCTCCGACCTTTCGAGGACGGCCTGCGCTTCGACCTGGAAAAGCCGGCGGCCGCCCCCAACTGAGCATCAAGTTGGTGCGCGCAGCACCTTCAAGCGTGCAAAAGAGCCGCGAAATGCGGCGAGTGCCCCCGCAGTTGCACAGCGCACGCTAGGTTTGCCGGACTTCCCGGCCGATAATCCTGTGTTTGCGTCGTCCCGAGACGCTCGGATCTTTCCCACGTGGCCGCTGTCCTGCTGATCGCTCATGCTCCCCTCGCTTCGGCGCTGTTGTCCGTCGCGGGGCATTGCTACGCGGAAAAGGGCCACCTGTTCGAGGCCATCGACGTCGAACCGACGATGTCGGCCGACGCGGTGGAGGCCCTGGCGCGCGAGGCGCTCGTGCGGCTCAACGCCCCCGAGGTGCTGGTGCTTACCGACGTCTTCGGCGCCACGCCGTGCAACGTCGCGCAGCGGCTGTCCGACGGCGTCAACGTTCGCGTCGTCGCGGGCGTCAACGTGCCGATGCTATGGCGCTCGCTCTGTTATCTTGGCGAGCCGCTCGACGCGCGGGTCGCCCGCGCCGTCTCCGGCGCCTCCCAGGGCGTCATGCAGGTCGCGCAGACGCGTCCGCAGAATCAGATTCAATCTCCCATCACGAATGATCCGAACCACGCTCGTCATCAGCAATAAGCTGGGCCTTCACGCCCGCGCCTCCGCCAAGCTCACCAAGCTGGCCAGCAGCTTCAAGTGCGAGGTGTTCATGACCCGCAACAGTCGCCGGGTCAACGCCAAGAGCATCATGGGCATCATGATGCTGGCAGCCGGCCTGGGTGCCGAGGTGGAGCTCGAGACCGAAGGCGAGGACGAGCAGCAGGCGTCCGACGCCATCGCCGCTCTGCTAAAAGACAAGTTCGGCGAAGGTCAGTAGGCGTTTCGCGTACTGCGCACGCCGCACGCCGCACGCCGCGCCCGCGCGCTCGTGGGCCTTTCAGGCCAGGAAGTGGCGCTGGTAGCGAGCCGGGATGTCGGCCACGCGCGTGAGCAGCGGCAGGTCCGCCGTGTTGAACGCGGGATCCCAGGCAGGCGCGCCCAGCACCTTCGCGCCCATGCGCAGGTAACCCTTGATGAGCGCGGGTGGCTCCACGTCCAGCGACTGGTCGAGGTCGTCCACCGGCAGCGCCACGCGCGGGCGCACCTGCAGGTCGACCGGCGCCAGGTGGGTCTCGCGCAGACGCGCCCACAAGCTGGCGGCGCAGTGCCCGCCGTCGCGCATCGAGATGCTGGCGCAGCCGATGACCGTCTCCATCGCGTTGTGCTCCATGAACTGGGCCAGCGCGCCCCACAGCGCCAGGATCACCACGCCCGAGCGGTGATCCGGGTGCACGCAGCTGCGGCCCAGCTCCACCATGCGCTCGCGCAACGGGCGCAGGCGCGTGAGGTCGAATTCGGTGTCGCTGTAGAAGCTGCCGGCGCGGCGCGCCGCGCTGGGGGTGGGCACGCGGGAGGTGCCCACCACCCCGCCCGCCTCGTCGTTGGAAGGCGCGGTGCGCACGATGAGGTGTTCGCAGAACTCGTCGAACAGGTCGATGTCGTGGCCGGCGGGCGCGCCGGCCGCGGGCGTCGTCTGGGCTCCCATCTCGTCGACGAACACCTGGTGGCGAAGGCGCTGCGCCGCGCGGACGTCGTCCAGGTGCCGGGCCCACACCACCTGCAACGTCGGCGCGACGTGTGAGCGCTGCGAGCGGCCGGCCGGCCGGTCGGGGCGGCGGACGGCCTCGGGCGCGCCGCCGATGGCGAGCGCGGGGGTGACGACGAATTGGCTCATTTCCTTCTCCCTGAGATGCCGCGGATGGTCGCGACCGGCGGTGACGCCGGCGTGAACCGGGCGTGACCGGCCGGTGACACGACGGCGCCTTTCGAGCGTTCGGCACAGGGTGGCGACTCGCCTTGCTGCTACATTGATCTCCGGAACCCGTCGGGCTGCCAGCTCAGCGCCCGGGGTGCGGTTCTCGGAGGTTGGTTCGTGAGCATTCAGGTGTTCGGTCTCCCGGTCTCGCGCGGCGTCGCGATCGGTCGTGCGGTGCTCGTGGCCTCGAGCCGGGTCGACGTCGCCCACTATTACGTCGAAGCCGGAATGATCGAGGCCGAGGTCAGGCGCCTGGGCGCCGCCCGCGACCTTGTGGTGGAGGAGCTCACCGCGCTCAAGGGCGACGTGCCGGAAGACGCGCACGACGAACTCGTGGCGCTGCTCGACGTCCACCTGATGCTGCTGCAGGACGAATCGCTGTCCGACGCCACGCGCCAATGGATCGTCGAGCGCCACTACAACGCCGAATGGGCACTGTCGTCGCAGCTCGAGGTCATCGCGCGCCAGTTCGACGAGATGGAGGACGAATACCTGCGCGATCGCAAGGCCGACCTCGAGCAGGTGGTCGAACGGGTCATCACCGCGCTGGGTCGGCTGGCCGGCGCCACGGATGGCGACGCGGCGCCCCAGGGCCCGCGCGACTTCGCCGGCGAAGACCCGCTGGTGCTGGTGGCCAACGACATCGCCCCGGCGGACATGCTCAAATTCAGGCGCAGCGTGTTCACCGGCTTCGTCACCGACGTCGGCGGACGAAATTCGCACACGGCCATCGTCGCGCGCAGCATGGACATCCCGGCCGTGGTGGGCGCCCGCGAGGCGAGTCGCATCGTCACGCAGGACGACTGGATCATCATCGACGGCGACGCTGGCGTCGTGATCGTCAACCCTTCCCCTATCGTGCTCGAGGAATACCGCTTCCGCCAACGCCAGGTCGAGCTCGAACGGGCCCGGCTCGATCGACTGCGCCATACGCCGGCGGTCACGCTCGACGGCCATCCCATCGAACTGCTGGCCAACATCGAGCTGCCCAGCGACGCGCAGGCGGTGCTCGACGCCGGGGCCGTGGGCGTGGGGCTGTTCCGCAGCGAGTTCCTTTTCATGAACCGCGCCGGGCGCCTGCCGGGCGAGGAAGAGCAGTACGTGGCCTACAGCAAGGTGGTGAAATCGCTGGCCGGGATGGCTGTCACCATCCGCACGGTGGACATCGGGGCCGACAAGCAGCTCGACCGCACGCCCCAGCAGATGGAGCGTGTCGACCACAACCTCAATCCGGCGCTCGGCTTGCGGGCCATCCGCTGGAGCCTGTCGGAACCGGAGATGTTCGGCGAGCAGCTGCGCGCCATCCTGCGGGCCAGCGTGCACGGCAAGGTGCGCCTGTTGGTGCCCATGGTGGCGCAGCTGCGCGAGGTGCGGCTCCTGCTGGAAGCCATCGAGCGCGCGAAGACGCAACTGCGCGCGCGTGGGCAGGCCTACCTGGACGTGGATATCGGCGCGATGATCGAGGTACCCGCCGCGGCGCTGATGCTGCCGACCCTCCTGAAGCATTTCGACTTCGTGTCGATCGGCACGAACGACCTCATCCAGTACACGCTGGCCATCGACCGGGCCGACGAGGCGGTGTCGCATCTGTATGACCCATGGCATCCGGCGGTGCTGCGCTTGATCTCCCAGACCATCTCCAAGGCCAACGAGCTGGGCAAGGACGTGTGCGTCTGCGGCGAGATGGCCGGCGACCCGGCGTTCACCGAGCTGCTGCTGGGCATGGGTCTGCGCAGTTTCTCCATGCACCCCACCCAGGTGTCGTCCATCAAGAAGCGGATCCTCCGCGTGGACTCCAAGATGTGGAGCAAGCACGTGGACCTGATCTGCGAGGCGGAGGATCCGCAGGCGATCTATGACCGGCTGTACAAGGCGGTGCCCGGGCAATGACCCGCCAGCAAGATTTTTCACGATAGCTCTTGCGTAGGCCCAACTCCCTGGCATAGAATCGTGGGCTTCGCTGATCACAAGTCAGCTTTGACCGCAAAAGCAGCGGGTGAGCCGGAAGGTTCCACGCTGCAGCGAGTTCAGGGCTGGTGCAGACGGTTGGCGCAGG
>JACMOG010000518.1 GCA_014378125.1 Vitreoscilla sp.
CCGCGGCATCCTGGAGAACATCATCCCGTCGTCGACCGGCGCGGCCAAGGCGGTCGGTGTGGTGATTCCCGAGTTGAACAAGAAGCTCACCGGCATGAGCTTCCGGGTGCCGACCTCCGACGTCTCGGTGGTCGACCTGACCTGCGAGCTGAACAAGGAAGCGACGCTAAAGGAGATCTGCGCCGAGATGAAGGCGCAGAGCGAAGGCGCTCTGAAGGGCATTCTGGGCTACACGGAAGACAAGGTCGTCGCCACTGACTTCCGCGGCGACGCCCGCACCTCGATCTTCGATGCCGACGCCAGCATCGCGCTGGACGACACCTTCGTCAAGCTGATCTCCTGGTACGACAACGAGTGGGGCTACTCCAACAAGTGCCTGGAGATGGTCCGGGTGGTGGCGAAATAGGGCGGCTTGAGGGCTGGGGCGATGCCACGGTGGCGGCATTGCAACGCCACCGAACCCTGCAAGCGGCCGCCGGCCGCTTTTCTGTTTCCGCATGCCACGGTGCGAGCCGCCGTCCCTCAGAATGAATCATCGTCCGGCCTCCTCGTGGTTGCGGCCCGGACCCGCTTTAACCGAACCCCTTGACCGGAGCCATTCCATGACCATTGCAGTTTCTCAGGGCTTACGCGCCATCGTTCCGGTGCTCGCGCTCGCGCTAGCGGCGCCTGTGCTGGCTCAAGGCCAGCCGTCAGCAGCGGATCTGCCGTTGTGGGAGCTGGGCGCCGTCGGCTTCGGCGTCTCGCAACAGGCCTACCCCGGTGCCTCGGAACAGGTGCGGCGCGCACTGGTGCTGCCCTTCGCGATCTATCGCGGCAAATACCTGCGCGCCGATCGCGACACCGTCGGCGTGCGTGTGGTCAACCAGGAACGCTTCGAACTCGATGTCGGCTTCGCCGGCGCCTTCGGTTCACGCGCCAGCGAGACCGAGGCGAGGCGCGGCATGCCGGAACTGGGTACCCTGATCGAATTCGGCCCGCGCCTGAAATGGAACCTGGGCGCCGCGCCCGCTGATGGCCGCCTGCGGGCCGAAGTCGCGCTGCGCGGCGTGTTCGACCTAAGCGACAGCCTGCGCTACAAGGGCCTGTCGCTCGAGCCCCGGATGGTCTACGAGCGGCGCGGGGACGGCGGTTGGCGCTACGGCGCCAACGTCGGCCCGTTGCTGGGCAACGCGCGGCTGGCCGACACCTTCTACGGTGTGGCGCCCGCCTATGCCTTGCCGGATCGCCGCGCGTACGTGGCGCAGAGCGGGTTGATCGCCTGGCGCCTGGGCGTTAGCGCCACGCGCGAACTGACGCCCGACCTGCGGCTGTTCCTGTTCGCGCGGGTCGACTCGGTGGCTGGCGCCGCCAACCGCGACAGCCCGCTGGTGCGGCAGAAGAATGGCGGCAGCGTCGGCGTCGGCTTGAGCTACACCTTCGCGCGTTCCAGCCAGCGCGCCAACGACTGAGCCCGCGGCTGCGTCATCGGACTGGACAAGCCGGCGTGTCGTCCTGCAGCGTGATCCGGTGCAGGACGCGCCGGAAGCCGTGGTAGTCGTTGACCGGGTTGTGCTGGACGCAGCGGTTATCCCAGAAGGCGATCGCGTTCGGCGCCCAGGGCGCCAGCGATTTTCCTGACCTTCATGGCCTCGACCTCAGTGCTGGTGCCCGTGCTCGCCGTGCACGTGGCGGTGGGTGACCTCTTCCTCGGTCGCCGCCCGCACGCCGGTCACCTTGAGCGTGAACTTCAGCGCCTTACCGGCCAGCGGGTGGTTGCCATCGAGCAGCACTTTGTCGCCCTTGATCTTCACCACATGGAAGACCTGGGGCTGGCCGGCGTCGGTGTAGCCCTCGAGTTGGCCGCCGACCTTCACGCCCGGCGGGAAGACGGCGTGGGAGGTGGTCTTGGCCAGGCTTTCGTCGCGCTCGCCGAACGCGTCGGCCGGCTGCAAGGCCAGCGTCACCTGGTAGCCGGCCTCCTTGCCGTCGAGCGCCTCTTCGATTTTCGGCAGCGTGTTCTCGTAGCCGCCGTGCAGGTAGGTCATCGGTTTGTCGCTGGCCTCGATCAGCTTGCCTTGCGCATCGGTCACCCTGTATTGCAGGGTGACCACGGTGTCTTTTTCGATTTTCATGCTGCGATTTTGCCGTGGATTGCGCCACGGCCGCGACGGCCGGGGACAATCGGCCCATGCCCCCATGGCTGCCAGCGATCGCAAGACCACGAGCCGCATCGATCGCGAAAGCACCGTCGACGAAATCTACGAGCGGGTGTACGTGGCCATCCTCGAACACCGCCTTCAGCCCGGCACCAAGCTGGGCGAGGAACGACTGGCCGACATCTTCGGCGCCAGCCGGGCAAGGATCCGGGAAGTGTTGGCCCGGCTCGCGCACGAGCAGATCGTGGAACTGTTCCCGCAGCGCGGCGCCTACGTGGCCAAGCCCACCATCGAGCAGGCGCGCGACGTCTTCGAGGCGCGGCGCCTGATCGAGCCGGCCGTCATCCGCCGGCTGATCGACACGATCACCCCGGAGAAGACCGCGCGGCTGCGCCAGCACCTGGAGCTGGAATTCGACGCCCGCC
>JACMOG010000519.1 GCA_014378125.1 Vitreoscilla sp.
CAGAACATCGTCTCGCTGTTCGAGGCCTCGGGCCCGGCGCTGCCGCTGCCCGAGCGCATCCAGCGCGCCCAGATGAGCCCGCTGTTCGCCAACCAGGCCGACTATGCGTACGTCACCAACACGCCGCTGTCCCCCGCCCTGATGCCGGCAATCCAGCGCGCGTCGCACGTGCTGCTCAACGGGCGCCTGATGTACGCCTGGGCCAACCTGCTCCACACGCGGGGCGAGGAAGACAAGGCGCGCTACATGGCGGCCCGCCTGCGCGAGTTCGACCTGTCCGGCCCGAAGCCCTGGTACGCCCCCTGCGACGATCCGGCGGTGGTCGCCAAGCCGTTCCAGTGCCTGCCGCCCGCACACCCCGTCGACTGGCGCGACTTCAGGTAGTTGGAAGGCGGGGCCGCCCCCGGCCCCGATTGGCGTTACCCTGTGCACCGTCCGCGCCCGGCCGGCCCTGTCTGCCGGCGCCTCTTTTCCTCCAGCAATGACCCCTCAATCCTTCAACAGCGATCGCTCCGACATCCGTCTGCTCGTCTACGCGCTGGCACTCATCGCCCCTCCGCTGCTGGCCTACAACCGCACGCCGTCGGCTACCCAGCTCAACGAATTGCTGTGCGTGTTCGGTTGGGGCCTGTGCCTCCTGGCGGCCGGCCGCACGCCCACCAGCGGCGCCCGCAACGGCGCCATCACCGTTCTTGCCGGCGCGCTCGGGCTGATGTGCGTGGCCGTCCTGCTCTCCTGGACGTTCGGCTCGCTGCCCACCTCGCTCGCGCTTCCGCCGCTGCTTCTGCTGGTGGTGGCGTGCTTCGTCGCGGCGCTGGGATCGCGCGCCGCGCAGGAAGGCGACCAGGACGACGGCCTGCAGGCGTTCGCGCCGTTCGCCATCGGGGTGGTGAGCGTGGGCGTGCTGAGCGCGTTGATCTCCGTGATCCAGGTCCACATCCCGCAGCTGGCCGACGGTAACCTCATCGCGCAATCCGGCATCCCCGGCCGCGCGGTGGGCAACCTGCGCCAGCCCAACCACCTGGCCAGCCTGCTGGTCTGGTCGGTGATCGCGCTGGTGCCGTTGGTCGAGTGGGGCCGCATCCCGCGCTGGCTGGGCGGCCTGCTGCTGCTGTTCATCATGTACGCGGTCTTCCTCAGCGGCTCGCGCACCGGCCTGTGGGGCGGCGCCGCCGTCCTGGTGCTGTGGGCCGCCGTCGACCGTCGCCTGTCCGTCAGCACGCGCATCGCGCTGGTGGTGGCGGTGGCGCTGGCGCTGGTCATGCCGTGGATCAGCTCCCACCTGACGCACGCGAGCGTCGGCACGGCCACGCGGGCCGCCGACGGCGACAGTTCGCACTTCGCGATCTGGAAGAACGCGCTGGAGATGGTCCGCCAGCAGCCCTGGCAGGGCGTGGGCTGGGGCGAGTTCAACTTCGCGTGGACGCTCACGCCGTTCCCCCATCGCCCCACCGCCTTCTTCGACCACACGCACGACCTGCCGCTGCAACTGATCGTCGAGCTGGGCATCCCCCTGGCGCTGCTGGTGCTGGGCCTGCTGGTCTGGGCGCTGGCACAGGGGCTGGTTCGCGTCTGGAAGACCGAGGGCGAGGCCGGCCATGGCGCGCGCGCCGCCTGGATGATGGTGCTGATGATCGGCATCCACAGCCTCGACGAATACCCGCTGTGGTACGCCTATTTCCTGCTGCCCGCGGCCTGGGCCGGGGGCTTCACGCTGGGCTCGGGCCCGGTGCCGGTGGAGACGCTCAGCGGCGTCGTCGGCAGCCCGCCGGTGGAGCCGGGCAAGCTGATCCGCCTGGGCAGCGAAGGCGCGGCGCTGCGCTGGTTCGGCGGCGCGATGGTGGTGGTGGCGATCGCGGCCACCTGGGACTACTGGCGCGTGTCGACGATCTTCCTCGACGACCCGGGCCTGGCCCCACTCAAGGAACGCATCCAGGCCGGCCAGACCAGCCCGTTCTTCGCCCATCACGCCGACTACGCCGACGCCACCACCGCCGATCCGCCGTCGCAGGCGCTGGGCGCGCTGGAGCACGCCACGCACTCGCTGCTGGACAGCCGCCTGATGATGGCCTGGGCCTCCGCGCTGTCCGAGAGCGGCCAGACCGACCGCGCGCGCTACCTCGTGGCGCGCCTGAAGGAGTTCGACAAGACGGACACCGAGGAGTTCTTCGCGCCGTGCGCGGACGCGACGATCACGGCCAAGCCGTTCCAGTGCGATCCGGAGCCGACCAACCTCAGCTGGCGCGATTTCCGCTGAACCTCTGCTGCAACGCGGTCAGGGCGTCGACCACGACCCCGACTTCCCGCCGTGCTTCTCCAGCACCCGGATGTCCCCCATCACCATCCCGCGGTCGATCGCCTTGACCATGTCGTAGACGGTCAGCAGGCCGACCTGGACGGCGGTGAGGGCCTCCATCTCGACGCCGGTGCGGCCGAGGGTCTCGCACTGCACGGTGCAGTGCACCGCGCTCGCGGGCTCGTCGAGCGCGAACTCCACCTGCACGTGCGTGAGCGGCAGCGGGTGGCACAGCGGCACCAGGTCGGACGTGCGCTTGGCGGCCTGGATGGCGGCGATGCGGGCGATGCCCAGCACGTCGCCCTTCTTCGCGTGGCCGCCGGCGATGGCGGCCAGCGTGGCCGGCTGCATGCGGATGGTGCCGGTGGCGCGCGCCACGCGCCGGGTCTCCGGCTTGCCGCCCACGTCCACCATGTGGGCCTGGCCCTGGGCGTCGAAGTGCGTGAGTCCGGCGGGGGAGTGGGGGGCGTCGTTCATGGAACCTTGGAGGCGTGTCGATGATCCGACCGCGAGGGCCGCGCGGCGCGACGCTACACGGCCGATACACGGCGGTGTCATCATAGCGACCGCATGCGGCCCCGGCCGCGCCGCCCGACCGGACAGGAAAGCTTCCCACTTGCGCCCGAAACTCGCCACTCTTGCCGCCGCAGCCTGCCTCGCGCTGAACGTGTTCATCGTGCCCGCGGCGCCTGCCGCCCAGCTGAACCTGCCGGCGCTCGGCGAAGCCGAGTCCGACAGCTTCAGCCTCGACGACGAACGCAAGCTGGGCGACCAGATCATGCGGCAGATCCGGCCCGATCCCGCCGTCATCGACGATCCGGTGCTCTACGACTATCTGCTGTCGATCTGGGATCGGCTGCACGCGGCGGCGATCAAGCGCGGCAACATCAGCGCCGAGCAGGAAGAGAAGCTGGCGTGGGAGCCGTTCCTCGTGAACGACTCCGAGTTCAACGCGTTCGCGCTGCCCGGCGGCTTCATGGGCGTGAACCTGGGACTGATCGCGCAGGCGGGCTCGCGCGACGAGATGGCCTCGGTCATCGGCCACGAAATGTCCCACATCACCCAGCGCCACATCGCGCGCAGCATGGTGGCCAATTCGCACCAGAGCATGATCACGATGGCGGCGATGCTGATCGGCCTCATCTTCTCGGCCCGTGCGCACAGTTCCGATGTGCCGGCGGCGGTGATCACCGGCGGCCAGGCCGCGATGGCCACCGGCCAGCTCACCTTCTCGCGCCAGATGGAGACCGAGGCCGACACCTTCGGCCAGGACCTGATGACCGACGCCGGCTTCGCGCCGTCGGGCATGGCCGACATGTTCGGACGGCTGGAGGATGTCAGCCGGCTCAACGACAGCAACCAGTACCCGTGGCTGCGCTCGCATCCGTTGACCATCGAGCGCATCGCGGGCGCCCGCCTGCGTGCGCGCCAGGGCTTGCCGCAGGATCCCGCCCAGAGCCACATCACCGAGCATTCTTTGATGCGGGCCCGCGCCCGCGCGCTGATGGACACCTCCGACGTCGCGCTGCGCCGCATGCAGAGCCAGGCGCGCCTGAACGCGCCGGTGAACGACGCCGCGCGCCTGGGCACGTTGTATGGCGGCGCGCTGGCGTCGGTCGAGCTGCGCGATTTCGTGTCCGCCGAGACGATGCTGGCGTCGGCCAACGACGTGATGGCGCAGCACGCCGCCGCGGTCGAGCAGCAGGCGCGCGACGATGCGCTGGTTGCCGCTGGACCGCGTCAGGCCACCGAGACCGCGGGCATCCCGCCCAACGCGCCGGCCAATGTCACGGTCAAGCCGCGCGTCTATTCGCTCGAGCCGGAGGTGGCGCGCGACTTCCTGCTGCTGCGCGTGGAGGAGGCCGTCGGCCATCGAAACAGCGCCGAGATCGTCGCTGCCGTGGCCGCGCTCGGCAACGTCCGCTCGCGGCCCGAGACGATGGCGCGCGCGGAGGCCGCCATCGCTCGCGCCGCGGCGCGCGATCCGTCCGCCGGTGCCGCGCTGCAGCAATCGGTGGAGACGCTGCAGACCTGGGTGGCCTTGTATCCGCGCGACGTGCTTGCCTGGACGCTGCTGTCGGAGTGTGCCGAACCGCTGGGCCAGAAGCTGCGCGCGATCCGCGCCGAGGCCGAGGCGCACGCCGCGCAGGGCGACCTGATCGGCGCGATCGACCGGTTTCGCGCGGGCCAGAAGCTCACGCGCACCGGACGTGTCGATTTCGTGGAGGCGTCCATCATCGATTCGCGCCTGCGCGGGCTGCTGGCCGAGCGGCGCGAACTGCTGAAGAACTCGCGCGGCGGCGACCGGGAGTGATGCTGCGTCCTCAGTCCTCGAGCAGGTGCTCGATGGCGACGTCGATGATGGTGGACGCGACGCTGTAGATCACCGAGCCGATCAGCGCCGAGCCGAAGCCGTCGACGCGAAAGCCGTTCAGCAATCCGGCGGCCGACCAGAACATCAGCGCGTTGATGACGAAGAGGAACAGGCCCAGCGTCAGCACCGTGACGGGCAGCGTGAGCAGCACCAGCAGCGGCCGCACCAGCATGTTGAGCAGGCCGAGCACCAGCGCGGCGATGAGCGCGGCGCCGAAGCTGTTGACGGTGACGCCGGGCGACACGTGTGCCACGAGCAACAGCGCGGCGGCCAGCAACAGCCAGCGGACGATGAGTTTCATGGCGGTGGGTGGATGGTTGGGGTCTGATCCGATTGTGCGGCAAGCGCGCGAAATGCGCCGTCGCGCCCGACGCGGCGCGCGCCGAGTCCACCCGTCGGAGAAATTCAAAATACCGCCAGGGGTATACGAAATCTCGCACCGTGTCTCGCTCTGCAGGGCCGAATGAGGCCTCCAGGCGACAAAAACATGCGTTTCCCTCGTGAGAATGACGATTTTCATAGGTGAAGTGGCTTCTCACGCACTGCGTGAGGCAGTACCATTCGCTTCGCTGAGGCCTGCAGAGAAATGAGAGTTCATGCGACGCTCACCCAGTCCCTGGCGCATCAAAACCTCTTGATGGAGAGAATCAAAATGGCAACTGCAACGAAGAAGGCCGCTCCGGCGGCGAAGAAGGCGGCTCCGGCAAAGAAGGCCGCCGCTCCCGCGAAGAAGGCGGCTCCGGCAAAGAAGGCCGCTGCTCCCGCGAAGAAGGCAGCTCCGGCCAAGAAGGCGGCTGCTCCTGCGAAGAAGGCCGCTCCGGCCAAGAAGCGTACTCCCAACGCCGCGTTCATGAAGGCGATGACGCCTTCGCCGACGCTGGCGGCCGTGATCGGCGCCACGCCGATCCCGCGCACCGAAGTCACCAAGAAGGTGTGGGAGTACATCAAGAAGAACGGTCTGCAGGACAAGGCCAAGCGCACGATGATCAACGCCGATGCCAAGCTGAAGGAAATCTTCAAGAAGGCACAAGTCTCGATGTTCGAGATGACCAAGCTGATCAACAGCCACCTGAG
>JACMOG010000520.1 GCA_014378125.1 Vitreoscilla sp.
GACGACGTCGCCGCGCGGCGAGGGTCGGGCGTCGGACGCCTGCACCCGCCACTCGACGAGAAAGTTGGCGGCCGGCACCCGCGCGCGCGCCGCGTGACGCGCGGCCGGGCCGGGCGCGGCCGGGTCGGGCGGGTGGAAGCCGGCGGTGACCGGATCGGCGGCGCGCACGGCCGCAGCCGCGCCCAGCGCCATGCAGGCCGCGGCGAAGGTTCGGAAAATGATCATGCGTCAGGCTCCTTCGCGCCCGGCAGCGGCGTGGGACCCTGGTACAGCGCGGCGCGATAGCGACCCTGTTCCTTGGCCCGGTACATCGCGGCATCGGCGTTGGCGATCAGCGACTCGGGCGTGTCGCCGTCGCCGGGGAAGATGGAGATGCCCGCCGAGAAGCCCATCGTGAGCGACTGGTCGCCCACCAGGAACGGCCGCTTCATCTGCATCAGCAGCTTGTCGGTGAGCTCCATGGCGTTGCGCGGGCCGTCGTGCAAGGCCTCGGCCACCACGATGAACTCGTCGCCACCCAGGCGCCCGAGCAGGTCGCTCTCGCGCAGGCAGCCCTGCAGGCGCGAGGCGATCTGGCGCAGCAGCTCGTCGCCCGCCGCATGGCCCAGGGAGTCGTTGACCGCCTTGAACTTGTCGAGGTCGATGAACACCACCGCCACCGACCACTTCTGGCGCGCGGCCAGCGCCAACGAGCGGCGCAACGCCTCGGTGAGCGCGGCACGGTTCACCAGGCCGGTGAGCGGATCGTGCTCGGCCAGCGTGCGCAGCCGCGTCTCCAGCCGCTGGCGCTCGGCCAGCTCCTTCTGCAGCGCGTCGGTGCGCTGCGCCACGGCGCGCCGCAACGCACGGTTCCACAGCAGCAGGCCGCCCATCAGCAGGCCGGTGCCGATGGACGCGGTGCCCAGCACCCGTTGCACCTCGGGGCGCTGCCACCAGGCGATGTCGGTCAGCGGGATCCAGCGCGCGATCATCTGCGCGCGCTCGGCCTCGCTGATCTGCGCCAGGCCTTTTTCCAGCACGCGCCCCAGCATCGGCCAGTCCTTGCGGTAGCCCAGCGTGAGCGTGGAGAAGTAGCCCGTCTCGCCGGCCACGCGCAGGCCGCCCAGGCGGTCGCGCTCGATCACGTACGACGCCGTGGCCAGGTTGACCGCGCACGCGTCGACATCGCCGAAGACGAGGTCGCGCAGGCCTTGCGCGGCCTCGTCCACCTGCACCAGCGTGACGTCGGGATACGTGTCGCGCACGAAGGTCTCGGCCGCCGAGCTGCGATCCACCGCCAGGCGTTCGCCCTGCATTTTCGCCAGGTCGCCGGTGCGGTGGTCGCCGCGCCGGCGCAGCACCACGGCGGGCGAGCTCACGTAGGCGCTGGTGAACGAGATGGACTGCTCGCGTTCGGTGGTGGGACGCAGCGACGTGAGCAGGTCGACCTCGCGGCGCTTGAGGCGGTCGATGTCGTTGCCGCGGTCGCTGGCCGCCACCGCCTGGAACTTCAGGCCGGTGTGGGCCTGCACGAGATCGAGCACGTCGGCCGACAGGCCGCGGTGCTGGCCCTGGCTGTCGACAAAGCTGAACGGCGGGAAGTCGCGCTCGGGGGCGAACAGCAGCACGGGGTGCTTGTCGACCCAGGCCTGCTCCTCGGCGGTGAGCAGCGTGTCCTGCGCCGACGCCGCGCCGCCGGCCAGTCCGGCCAGGGTGGCCCCCATGCGCGCGATGACGTCACGACGATTCATCGCTTGCCCCTTACCTCGCGCCGCCCAGGTGGCCCAGCGGCAGCGCGGCGCTGGCCTTGATCTCGCCGAGCGAGAAGCTGGTGTGCAGGTCTTTCACGTTGGGCAGGCGGAACAGCGTCTCCATCGTCCAGCGCGAGTAGGCGTCGAGGTCGGTGACCAGCACCTGCAGCTCGAAGGTGCCGGCGCCGCTGATGTAGTGGCACGAGATGACCTCGGGCAGGCCGCGGATGGCATCCTCCAGCACGCGGGTGGCGTCGGCGTTGTCGCGCTCGGCGTCCACGCGCACGAAGGCCAGCACGCCCAGGCCGATCTTGCGGCGGTCGATCTCGGCGCGGTAGCCGGTGATGACGCCCAGTTCCTCGAGCCGGCGCACGCGGCGCCAGGTGGGCGCCGGCGAGAGGCCGATGCGCGCGGCCAGGTCGGCGTTGGACTGGCGCGCGTCGCGCTGGAGCTCGCCCAGCAGGAGGATGTCGTAGCGATCGAGACCGCCTGCCTCGCGCGCCTCGGCCTCGCGTGGCGGCGACGGCGCCCGCGCGGCCGCCGGCGGGGCACCGGGTTTTCCCGAATTCTGGTTTCTCGGCAAGGCTGGTTCTCCAGAGTCATACGTACAGCAAGATTGTTGCGCATACCGCGCGCCAGGACAAGCATAAAGCAAGCACATGGCTGAAGCTTTTCCATAAACTGGATTTTTCTTTTGACGTCCTGCCCCCCAGGAGACGCGACCATGAACGCCCCCTTGCCCGACAGCATCCGCAAAGCCCTCGAGACGGTGTCGCTGGACGACAAATACGCGCTCGACACCGGCCGCGCGTTCATGAGCGGCGTCCAGGCGCTCGTTCGACTGCCCATGCTGCAACGCACGCGCGACGCGCTGGCCGGGCTCGACACTGCGGGCTTCATCAGCGGATACCGGGGCTCGCCGCTGGGCGGCTACGACCAGGCGCTGTGGAGCGCCAAGAAGCACCTCGCCGCGCAGAACATCGTGTTCCAGCCCGGCGTCAACGAGGAGCTGGGCGCCACCGCGGTGTGGGGCACGCAGCAGTTGTCGCTCTACCCGCAGACCAACAAGTTCGACGGCGTGTTCGGCCTCTGGTACGGCAAGGGCCCGGGCGTCGACCGCACCGCCGACGTGTTCAAGCACGCGAACATGGCGGGCACCTCCGCGCACGGCGGCGTCATCGCCATCGCCGGCGACGACCATGTCTCCAAGAGCTCCACCGCGGCGCACCAGAGCGACCACATCTTCAAGGCCTGCGGGATGCCGGTGTTCTTCCCGTCGTCGGTGCAGGACATCCTCGACATGGGCCTGCACGCGTTCGCGATGAGCCGCTTCTCCGGCGTGTGGACGTCGATGAAGACGATCCAGGAGGTGGTCGAATCGTCGTCCACCGTCGATGTCGACCCGCACCGCGTGAACATCGTGATGCCGGAAGACTTCATGATGCCGCCGGGCGGCCTGCACATCCGCTGGCCCGATCCGCCGCTGGAGCAGGAAGCGCGGCTCATGGACTTCAAGTGGTACGCGGCGCTGGCCTACGTGCGCGCCAACAAGCTGAACCACAACGTGGTGGCCACCCCCGACGTCCGCTCCGGCCTGATCGCCGGCGGCAAGGCCTACAACGACCTGCGCCAGGCGCTGGCCGACCTGGGCCTCGACGACGCCACCTGCCGCTCGCTGGGCACCCGCATCCACAAGGTCAACGTGGTGTGGCCGCTGGAGGCCACCATCACGCGTGACTTCGCGCAGGGCCTCAAGGAGATCCTGGTCGTCGAGGAAAAGCGCCAGATGATCGAGTACCAGCTCAAGGAGCAGCTGTACAACTGGCGCAACGAAGTGCGGCCCACGGTGCTGGGCAAGTTCGACGAGCAGGAGGGCGACCTGTCCGGC
>JACMOG010000047.1 GCA_014378125.1 Vitreoscilla sp.
GGGGGCTGCGCGCCATCCTCAACTTCGGCCACACCTTCGGGCACGCCATCGAGGCCGGCATGGGCTACGGCGCGTGGCTGCACGGCGAGGGCGTCGGCTGCGGCATGGTGATGGCGGCCGAGCTGTCGGCACGCCTGGGCCTGGTGAGCGCCGCGTTCGCGCTGCGCATCCAGGCGCTGGTCGCACGCGCGGGCCTGCCCGTGCGCGGGCCGGCCACCCTGTCGCCCGCGCGCTATCTCGAGCTGATGCGCGTCGACAAGAAGGCGCAGGGCGGCGACATCCGCTTCGTGTTGCTCGACGGCGAGAGCCGCGCCGTGGTGCGCGCCGCGCCCCAGCCCCTCGTCGTCGACGTCATCACCGCGTTCACCGCGGCTGCCTGATCGCCGCGTTCCACGTGATCGCCCGCCCGCCCGTCGAACCACCGCCCTGGGCCAGCGACCCCGCGAAGTCGCGGGGGCGCCGCCGTCCCGAGGCCGCCGCGCCCACGCGCACCGAGTTCCAGCGTGACCGCGACCGCATCGTGCACAGCACCGCGTTCCGGCGTCTCGTCTACAAGACCCAGGTGTTCCTCAACCACGAGGGCGACCTGTTTCGCACGCGGCTCACGCATTCGCTGGAGGTGGCGCAACTCGGGCGCTCGGTGGCGCGCACGATGGGACTCGAGGAAGACCTCGTGGAGGCCATCGCGCTCGCGCACGACCTGGGCCACACGCCCTTCGGCCACGCGGGGCAGGACGCGCTGGACGACTGCATGCGCGATCACGGCGGCTTCGAGCACAACCTGCAGAGCCTGCGCGTGGTCGACGAGCTCGAGCTGCGCTATCCCGAATTCGACGGCCTCAACCTGACGCTGGAGACCCGCGAGGGCATCCTCAAGCGGGTCACGCTGGCCCAGGCGCGCGTGCTGGAGGAGATCGAGCCCGGCGGGGTCGGCCACCGCTTCGGGGCCGGCCTGCAGCCCGGGCTCGGGGCGCAGCTGACCAACCTGGCCGACGAGATCGCCTACAACACGCACGACGTGGACGACGGCATCCGCTCCGGGCTTCTCGACCCCGCGCAGCTCGAGGACGTGCCGCTGTACGCCCGCCTGCGCGAGGAGGCGCTGGCCGAGCATCCGCGCCTGCACACGCTGCCCGCGCGCCGCCTGGTGCACGAGACGCTGCGGCGCATGCTCTCGCAGATGATCTACGACTTGATCGACACCAGCCAGGCGGCCATCGCCGCGGCCGGCCCCGACAGCCCGCAGGCAGTGCGCGCGCTGCCGCTGCTCATGCGCTTCAGCCCCGGGATGCGCCACGAGAGCAGCGAGCTGAAGCGCTTCCTGTTCGCCAACCTCTATCGCCATCCCGCGGTGACGTCCACCACCGACCGCGCCCGCGACGTCGTGCGCGCGCTGTTCGCCATCTACGTGGATCGCCCGGCGGAGATGAGCGACGAATTCCAGCAGGCCGCCGACCGCCCGCGCGCGGTGGCCGACTACATCGCCGGCATGACCGACCGCTTTGCGCTCAAGGAGCACCAGAGGCTCACGGGCCAGGCGCTGTTCGGCAACTCGTGGTCGTCGCTGGGGCGCACGCCCACCTGAGGGTTCTTCACGAGAGCCAGACAATGGGGGCCAGCTAAACTGCGGCCATGGCCCGCCTCACCCGTCTCTCGCTGCCCGGCCTGCCGCACCACCTGATGCAGATCGGGAACAACCGGCAGGCGATCTTCGTCGACGACGAGGACCGGCAGGCATGGTGCGCCCATCTGCGCGAGGCCAGCCTCGTGGCCCGCGTCGACATCCATGCCTACGTGCTGATGTCCAACCACGTGCACCTGCTCGCCACGCCGCGCCACGACGCGGATGGCTTGAGCACCATGATGCAGTCGCTCGGACGTCGCTACGTGGCCGGCTTCAACCGGCGCCACGACCGCTCCGGCACGTTGTGGGAGGGCCGGTTCCGGGCGGCGCTGGTCGATCCCGACGACTCGCTGCTGGCCTGCATGCGCTACATCGACAGCCACGCCCAGCGCAGCGCCCTGGTGGCCGATGCCGCCGACTACGCCTGGTCGAGCTGTGCCCACCACCTGGGCCGCCGTCGCGATCCGCTGATCGTCGACCATGCGCGCTACTGGGCGCTGGGCAACACGCCCTTCGAGCGCGAGGGCGCATTCCGCAGCTACCTGGACGAAGGCGTCAGCCTTCGCGAGGCGCAGGCCATCTCGCAGGCGACGCGCCGCGGCTGGCCCATCGCCGGCGTGGAGGGACAGCAGCGTCTGGCGGCGTTGCTGGGTCGCGAGATCGTTCCGCGTCCGCGCGGCCGGCCGCGCCGCGAACCCACCGCCGCCTGAGTGGGTCCCGGTAGCAGGGGTCTGGCCCCGTCGGGGCCAGACCCCTTTCGTCCTTCGCGGCCAGACCCTTTTCGTCATCCTGCGCGCAGTCGCAGGATCCACGCCACATGGCGATTCGGGCGCGAAATGCACCAGCGATGAACACGAATCAGCCGCAAGACGGCACAATAAACTATGGCCCCAATTAAAGTCGCACCATGACGATGCGGGCCTATTTATTAATACTGACCCCTATTTAATAGAATTGCCCGCGTCTCCGCGCTGGTTTAGTCTTCGCCTTTTCCAGCGCTGAAGAAGGATTCGCCATGAGCAAGGCAGCCCAAGGGCAACCCACCTCGATGACCGACATCGGCGCCGCGGCCGCGGGCGGCCTGTACGACGCGTCGAACGAGCACGATGCCTGCGGCGTCGGCTTCGTGGCGCACATCAAGGGCCAGCGCGCGCATTCCATCGTCAAGCAGGGCCTGAAGATCCTCGAGAACCTCGACCACCGGGGCGCCGTGGGCGCCGACAAGCTGATGGGCGACGGCGCGGGCAACCTGATCCAGATCCCCGACGAATACTTCCGTGCCGAGATGGCGGCGGTCGGCATCGACCTGCCTCCGCCGGGCGAGTACGGCGTCGGCCAGATCTTCCTGCCCAAGGAGCACGCGTCGCGCCTCGCCTGCGAGCAGGAACTCGAACGCGCGGTGAAGGCCGAAGGCCAGGTGCTGCTGGGCTGGCGCGACGTGCCCGTCGACCGCGAGATGCCCATGTCGCCCACCGTGCGCGCCAAGGAGCCGGTGCTGCGACAGATCTTCATCGGCCGGGGCA
>JACMOG010000521.1 GCA_014378125.1 Vitreoscilla sp.
CGCGGCGACCCGAGGCGAACGATGCGAACGGCCATGGCGGTGGGGCGGCGCTCCGGCATCATGCCGTGCGCATCGAATCCAGCTCCACGATGCGCACCGTCACCTCCTTGCCGGAGACCTGCATCAGCGCCACCGACACCGGCAGTTTGAAGCGTACCGGACCGGCGCTGCCCGGGTTGACGTAGAGCACGCCGCTGCGGCGATCGATCCTCGGGCGGTGCGAGTGGCCGGTGACGACCACGTCGACGCCGGCCCCGTGAGGGTCGATGGCCAGGTCGGCCAGGTCGTGCAGCACGTGCAGGGTGACCTCGCCGAAGCGCAGCAGCTCGGTCTCGGCGATGCGTGCCGCCCAGGGCGCGCGATCGTTGTTGCCGCGCACCGCGCTCACCGGCGCGAGGGTGCCCAGGGGCTCGAGCACGTTCTCGCCGATGTCACCGGCGTGGACGATGAAGTCGCTGCCGCGCAGGACGTCGACGGCCTCGGGACGCAGCAGGCCGTGGGTGTCCGAGATGAGTCCGATTCGAATCATGGGGTCAACGGATCAATCGGCGTGCCAGCTCACTCTTGCGCGGCACGGCGCAAGGTCTCCATCACCGGCCGCGCCAGCACCTCGTGCAGGCTCCACCAGCCGGCGGCCAGCGCCAGCGCGGCGCCGCTCGCGGCGCCCGCCACCGGCACCCACCACGGCGGGTTCCAGTGGAACTCGAACACCCAGGTGGCCAGGCCCCAGCCCACCGCCACCGCCGCGCTGGCGGCGAGCAGGCCGGCGAGCGCACCCACGCCCATCAGCTCGACGCGCTGCACGCGGCCCAGCAGCGTGCCCGACGCGCCCACCGCGCGCATGACCGCGAACTCGCGCGCCCGCGCCTCGCGCGTGGCCGACACCGTGGCCACCAGCACCACCAGGCCGGCGACCAACGCGAACGCGAACAGCAGCTCGACGGCGTGGATCACCTGGTCGAGCACGCCCTGCAACTGGGCGATGGTGGCCGACACGTCGATGGCCGTGACGTTGGGGAAGCTGGCGGCCAGCCGGTTATCGAAGCCGGCCATGGGCGGCGCCTTGAACGCGCTGATATAACTGAGCGGCAGGTCGCCCATGTCGGCGCGCGGGAACATGACGAAGAAGTTGACGCGCATCGAGCCCCAGTCGACCTTGCGCAGCGAGGTGACCCGGCTCGACACCTGCTGGCCACCGACGTCGAACACCATCTTGTCGCCCAGCTTGACGCCCAGCGTCTTGGCCAGCCCCTCCTCCAGGCTGAGGCCGTCGGCCTCGCCGGGCACCCACTGTCCGGCGACGATCCTGGCCTGCCTGGGCAGCTCGCGCGAGTTGCTCAGGTTGAGCTCGCGCTGGATCATGTTGGACGCGTCGGTATCGGGCTTGTAGCGCTTGCCCACGGGCTCGTCGTTGATCGTGACGAGGCGCCCGCGAATCATAGGAAACCAGTCGTCGCCCTGCACGCCCGAAGTCTTGAGCAGCGCGCGGTAGGCCTGCGCCTGGTCGGGCTGCACGTTGACGACGAAGCGGTTGGGCGCGTCGGGCGGCGTGGCCGCGCGCCAGCTGTCGATGAGGTCGGTGCGCAGCAGCACCAGCACCCATAGCGCCATCAGGCCGATGGCCATGGACGACACCTGCAGCACCGCGAACGCCGGGCGCGCCGCGATGGCGCGCGTGGCCAGCACCAGCCAGCGCGGCGCGCGCGACTCGGGCACGAAGCGCCGCAGCGCCTTGACGGCCAGCCACGCCACCAACGCGAACAGCAACGCCGCGCCGGCGAAGCCGCCCACGCTGATGAGGCCCAGCTTGACGTCGCGGGCCGCCACGATCATCAGCGCCGCGAAGCCGAGAAAGCCGCCGGCCAACACGCCCAGGCTGGCCACCTTGGGCGTGCCCACGTCGCGTCGCAGCACGCGCAGGGGCGGCACGCGCGCCAGCTGCAGCACCGGCGGGAGGCCGAAGCCCAGCAGCAGCGTCAGGCCCACGCCGACCCCCAACAGCGCCGGCGCCGGACCGGGCCACGGCAGGCCGTTGGGCAGCCAGCTGGCGAGCAGCGCCATGAAGCCCAGGTGCAGCGCGAAGCCGAGGGCCAGGCCCAGCAGGCTGGCGACGAGCCCCAGCCCGAAGAACTCGATGGCGTGCACCGCGGCGATGCGGTTCTGCGTCTGGCCCAGCACGCGCAGCATGGCGCAGTCGTCGAGGTGGCGCTGCGCGAAATCGCGCGCCGCCACCGCCACGGCCACGGCCGACAGCAGCGCGGTGAGCAGCGCCACCAGGCTGAGGAACTGCTGCGCGCGATCGACCGTCTGCGTCATCTCGGGCCGGCCCGA
>JACMOG010000522.1 GCA_014378125.1 Vitreoscilla sp.
CACGTCCTCGCCGATGCGCTTCATCTGGCCGCCGCAGGCACAGGTGGTGCTCTCGGGTTCATGCCGCACTTCGCGGCGCGGCAGGTTCTCCGGCAGCGGTTTGCGCTTGGCTTGCTGGCGATCGGTGGGCGCGGCCGGTGCGGGCGTGCCGCCGTGCGTGTGCAAGGCACCCGGCCTCGGGCGCGCGGCGAGCCCTTGATCAACGCCGTCAGCGGGAGCGGCGCGCCGCCTTAAGTGCCGTCATTGCGCAGGGATGGTGCCGCGCAGACCCGCACGCTGGACGGCACGCCCGAGCTCTCCATTGGCACGCACTTCCTCAGTGAAGACCCTCAAGTAGGCCAGGCCCGCCTCCCGGCCCCTGGGAATCGCCGGGGCGAGATGTTCGCTGCCCCACCGCCCGTCGAGCACGCGCGCGCCCGGCGCGCGTTCGGCCATCTCGAACAGGATGCCCTTGTTGGTCGCGAACGCGTCGATCTCTCCGGCCAGCAGCGAGGCGCGGGCGGCATCCAGCGTCGCAAATGTTCGCAGCTTCGACTGCTTGAAGCGCTCGCCCAGCACGCGCTCGGACGAACTACCCTGGCTGACGCCGACGGTCACGCCGGCCTGGTCGAGCCGTTCGACAGCCGAAACTCGCGAGGACGGCAGCACGAGCACTCCCAACGCGAGATCGACCAGCGGCTGCGCGAAATCGACCACGCGCGCCCGCTCAGCGGTCGCATTCGTGATCATGAAATCGGCGTCGCCGCGTTGCAGCGCGGCCAGCGCTTCAGCCTGTCGCGGATACACAGTGATCTGCCCGCGGACACTCAGGCGGCCCGCCAGCGAGCGCCCGAGGTCGACGCTCACGCCGCGCATCGCCTCGGGTGGCGCCTGCTCGACGAGCGAAGTGGGACTGCCGGGATACACCGCGATGCGAAGCGTGCCGGTCGGCGCAAGTGCCGTGCGCGCCGGCCCGGGCACGGCTTGCATTGGCTTGGAAGCGCAGCCTGCAAACGCAGCTGCGGCCAGCATGACCGCGGCCAGCAGCCGCCTGCGCCGGTCCGGAAAAGTGTCTTGTTCCATGCGGTGGCCTTCGGCATTGATCATGGGACGGCTGTAGCAATGGATGGCGAACTGGCGGGAGCCGTCGGCCCCCCGGTTTGTGTGGCTTGTGCCGCCAGCCTGCCGGCGCGCCGCCCCGAAACAAAGGCCCACGCGAGATGGTGCCCATGGCCTTTCAGCAGAAGGCCGCCTTGCCCCGTCGATCCAGCTGCATAGAGGCCGTCGACGGGAATGCCGTCTCCACGCAGCACCCGGTGCTGCCCGTCGACCATCAGGCCGCCTTCGGAATGGACGAACACGGAGCGGACCGGGCCGAATGCGAAATACGGCCCGTTGCCGAGCCGGCCGTCGCCCTCGATAACGCTGCTGCGCAACGCAGGCCCGTCCATGCCGAGTTTTGCCGCAAGCAATTCGAGGGTCTCCGCCCGTGTGGTCACATCGGGCCGGTTGCGCAGGTAGTCGGGCAGATAGGCGTATGCAACGCCAGGCGCTGTCGAGATGAAGTCGGGCCACGCAGAAAATCGCGACGCTAGCGCATCGTCCATCAGGATCCACGCCTCGCCGCCTGGTTGCGCGGCAACTTGCAACGCCGGCTGGTCACGCTCGTCGCAAAAGCGTTCCCCGCGTGC
This sequence comes from Vitreoscilla sp., assembly GCA_014378125.1. The sequence continues at coordinate 1,671 of JACMOG010000522.1, forward strand.
GTTCACCAGTTTCGCACCGGCCTGGAAGAGCGTCGGCGAAGGGGCGAGCGCGGTCGTCAGGAATTTCATCATGAAAGGCCGCAGCAGCCGTGCGGGCACGTGCTCGACCGACCAGGCCAGCAGCCCGGCAAGCCAGCGCCAGGGCGGCAGGCGCCGCAGCAGCGTTTCGGTCGCGGGCGCCTGGAAGCGCAGTTCCGGGCCGTGCGCAAGGTCCCCATTGATGATGCGGGCGCCAATCGCTTCGGCCATGCGTTGGCCGTCGCCGGTTGCCGTGGGGTTCACGCCGCCGACCAGCGACTCGCGCGCGCCCATGAAGCGCAGCTTGAATTCGGGGCTGTTCGTGAAGTCGCCGGTGGCGAGCACGACGCCGCATCGCGCCCGGAAAACCCGCGTGGCACCATCGACCACGGCTTGCAGACCCGTCACGCGTGCACCATCGAGCACCAGCCGCTGCGCCTGCACCGACGTGCGGATCACAACGCCCGCCTTGCGCGCGCGGCGTTCAAGGTGGTAGATGAAAGCACGCGAATTCGGCAGCACGTTGTGCATTCGAGGCTGGCGGTGCGGCGGTTCGGGCATCGGACCCATGAAGCGCACGCCGGCGTCGAGCAGCCACTGGAACGTCGCGGGGATCTCATCGCACAGGATGCGGCGCAGCGCGGGGTTGTCGCGCGCGTCCAGCTCGGGCGCGAAGGCGGGCATGTCGGCCCAGTGGTCCGCCGGCGAATCGACGATGGACTGGCGCCGCTGGTGCGGCGTCCCCGTCGACGTGATCGAACCGATCGACCAGGCGGTCGATCCACCCAGGCGCGCGTTTTTCTCGAGCAGCACCACGCTTCGCCCCTCGATGCGCGCCTCGATGGCCGCTGCCAGGCCACAGCCACCGCCGCCCACGACAACGACGTCGAACGTTTCCTCGCCCCACGGCGCGGACTCCCCGGAAATGCCAGAGGCCGTCATTCGGCCTGCATCCGCGCGGCCTCGATCACTGCACCCCATTTCAATGACTCGGCCTGGTTGCGCCGCACTGCGTCCGCCGGCGTGCCGCCGAGCGGCAACACGCCCAGGGAGTCGAGGCGCTGCATGACGTCGGGCAGTTTCAACACCGCGTTGATTTCAGCGTTCAGCTTGTCGGTGACCGGCTGGGGCAAGCCGCGCGGCGCCGAGATTTCGTACCAGGGCACGGAGGAATACCCCGGCACGCCCGCCTCGACCATTGTCGGCACGTGGGGCAGGCTGGAGTTGCGCGTCAAACTCGTGACGGCCAGCGGCCGGACCTTTCCGGTTTTGATGTACTGGTGCGCCGTGCCCACGCTTTCGAAGAGCAATTGCACCTGGCCGCCAAGCAGGTCCGCCATTGCGGGCGCGCCCCCACGGTAGGGAATGTGCACGTAGTCGATTTGGGTCATGCTGCGGAACAGTTCGGCCGCCATGTGCATCGCCGAGCCATTTCCAGCCGACGCGTAGCTGAGGCTGCCCGGCTTGCTGCGCGCAAGCGCGAGCAATTCCTGCACCGAGCCCACCGGCAGCTTATTGTTCACCAGCAGGACGCTCGGGCTCTCCGCGATGAGCGCAATCGGCTGCAATTCCGTCAGCGGGTCGTAGCGAAGGTTCCGGTACAACTTCGTGGCACCGTTGTGCGCGATCGTCGTCAGCACAAGGGTGTAGCCGTCCGGCGCGCTCCGGGCGACCTGTTCGCCGCCAGTGTGGCCACCCGCGCCCGGCTTGTTGTCAATCACGATGGGCTGCCCCACGCGGGGCCCGAGCTTGTCTGCCACCAGTCGCGCGAGCATGTCCGCCGGGCCGCCGGCGGCATATGGCACGACAAGCCTGATCGGCCGCGCAGGATACGGCTCCTGCGCAAAGGAGGCGGTGGGCGCCAGGGCAAAGGCGGCGCCGAGGATGGCAAGGTACTTCTTCAACATCTTTCTTGTCTCCGGTGAATTCAGTCCAGCTGCAGCTTCGCGGCTTCGATGACCCGGTTCCACTTCACTGTTTCGCTGCGGAAATAGGCGGCGGCCTGCTCCGGCGTGTTGGGGGTGAATGCGATGCCGAGCTTCTCGAGGCGCGACGCTGCTTCGGGCGATGCAAGGGCGCGGTGCGCTTCGCGGCTGAGGCGCGCGACCAGCGCAGCGGGCATGCTCGCAGGTGCCGCGAGAGTGAACCAGGAAGTACCGCTGTAGCCCGGCACTCCAGCCTCGGCGACGGTCGGCACATTCGGCAGGCGCTTCTCGCGCGCGGGTCCGGTCACCGCCAGCACGCGCAGCTTGCCCCTTTCAACATGAGGCAATCCGGAGGACATGTTGTCGAACATGACATCGACCTGTCCGCCGATCAGGTCGATCAGCGCGGGTCCGCTGCCTTTGTACGGCACATGGTTCATTCGCGCGCCGGCGGCCAGCTCGAACAGTGCCGTGACCATGTGGACCGAACTGCCGGGGCCAGCCGTCGCGTAATTCACCTTGCCGGGGTTCGCCCTCGCATCGGCGATCAGGTCCTTCAGCGCGCGGTAACGCGAATCGGCCGGCACCAGCACGAGGTTGGGCGATTCGCCGAGCAGCATGATCGGCTGCAGTTCAGTGGCGGGGTCATACCCGAGTTTCCTGTAACTCGAATACGCGGCGTGGATGCCGATCGTCCCGACCAGGAGCGTGTAGCCGTCGCCGGGCGACTTCGCGACAAGCTGAGCGCCGAGGTGGCCGCTCGCGCCCGGTTTGTTGTCGACGACCATGGTCTGGCCCAGCAGCGGTGACATGCGCTCCGCGAGGATGCGCCCCAGGATGTCGGCAGCGCCCGCGGGGGCGAACGGAACGACGAGCCGCACCGGGCGGCCCGGATAGTCCTGCCCAAACGCGGGCAGGCCTGTCATTGCCAACCCCTGGGCCAGCATCCCTTGCAGCACGGTCCGGCGCGGGATCATTGCAAGTCGTCCAAAGTGAGCAGCGTCCTGTCTTCGTAAGGATGGTCCCACTGCTGCCAGTTGCCAGCGTGCACGATCTGCACCGGCAACTCGATCGAGCGCGGCACCGGCGCCCCCTGCAGGTGCCGGATGGCGCATTCCGTGGCGAGGTAGGCCATCTGCATGGCGTTGAAATCCGCCGTGGCAAGCATACGCCCCGCGGCGATTGCCTCGATCGCTTCGGGGATGGCGTTCACGCCGACCACGCTGGCGCTGCAACTGGCCTTGTCGAGGGACTCGAGCACGCCGACGGCCATGATGTCGTTTGCGACCAGGCACCCCTGCGGGCACCCGTTCGCCGAAATCCAGGTTGCGGCGCGCTCGCGCGCAACAGCCCGGTCGTAGTCGCCAGCAATCTTGCCGACGATCCGGATGCCGGGGCAGGTTTGCGCCGCTTCGAGAAAGCCGCGCAGCCGGTCGATGCTGGTCACGGACCGTTCCGGCCCCGTCACGATGAGCACGTCACCGTGGCCCTGCAGATGCGCGAAAAGATAGTTCGCGATCTGGCGGGCCAGGCTCGCATCGTCGGCGCCGACATACGACGCGCTCGCCGCAGCTTCGATCGGATTGATGAATCCGACCATCGGGATACCTGCCGCTGCTATCCGGCGGATCGCGGGGTCGACACGCGTCGCGTGGACCGGCGACAGCACGAAGGCATCGGGCCGGGTCGCCAGCGCCTCGTCGATCAGCGCGCACTGCTGCTCGGGGTCGTCCGGCGTCTGCGGCACATAGTGCTGCACGACGCAGTTGTATCGCTGCGCGGCCCGGTCCGCGCCCAGCCGCGCGGCCGCATACGCAGGGTTGCTCCTGTTCTTGGTGAAGACGGCCAGCCGCATGAAGCTAAACCATCCCGCCGTTCGGCTGCACGACCTGGCCATGGACCCAGGAGGCGCGATCCGATGCGAGGAAGCTCACCACCTGCGCGACCTCCGCTGGCTCGCCGACGCGGTTGAACGGGCTCATCGCGCCGGCACGTTGCACGGCAGCGTCGTCCTTGCCCGAGCGGAATAGTTCTGTGTCCACCGGGCCGGGCGCGACGGCGTTGACCCGGATTTTGCGGCCGGCGAGTTCCTTGGCAAGCGAGCGCACCAGACCTTCGACGGCCCCTTTGGTCGCCGTATACGGTCCGCCGCCGGGCACCGCATGGCGGACCATCGAAGTGGTCAGGGCGATGATGGTTCCCCCGTCATTGACCTGACGCGCGGCTTCAGCCAGCACGTTGAAGGCGCCGACAATATTCACCTCCACGAGTTCGCGAAAACGGGCGGGGTCGAATTGCGCGAGCGGCGCGGGCGGCACGTTGATGCCGGCGTTGGCAACGACGCACAGCGGCGCGGCCTTGAAATCGACGCGCACGGCGGCAAACACGTTCGCGACCTGCGTCGCGTCTCGGATGTCGCACGCATACCCCTTGATCCGCCGTCCCTGCGGCCCGGCGGGCGGCGTTGGCGGGCTTGAGGTCATCGTGTAGGCGACGTCGAAGCCATCGGCGGCGAGCGCCTGGACACAGGCCGCACCGATGCCGCGCGAGCCACCGAATACGATTGCAATCTTCTTGTTCATGTGTGCTGCGCTCAAGGACGCCAGGGTTTGCCAAAAGCCGGTTCCTTGTACGGAATCGGGGGAAGCTGCCAGGTGCCGGTGGACGGCGGGCGCACGTCCGCGTCAACGTGGACGTCGATCACGCATGGCCGGCGGTTCTTCAGGGCCTGCTGCACGGCCGCGGCGAGTTCCTGCGGCCGCTTGACTGTGTAGCCGTCCGCGCCGGCCGCACGCGCCCAGGCCGCGAAGTCCGGGTTGTACGGCTCGCCCGTCTCGCCTTTGTAGAACGCCGTGCCGATTTCCCGGCCGTCGAAGAGCCCGTATTGCAGGTCGCGGATCGCACCCCAGGCAAAATTGTTCCAGATGATCCAGACCACAGGCAGGTTCTGCTCGACCGCCGTGCAAAGCACGTAAGGCGCCATCGTGAACCCGCCATCCCCGACGACCGCGACGCAGGGCCTGTCGGGCGCAGCCAGCTGCGCGCCCAGCACGCCGCACACCCCGAAACCCATGCTCGAATAGCCCCAGCTGTTCAGCATGCTCTGTGGCCGCCCGGCCTTCCAGAACTGCATGAACCAATTGTGGTGCACGCCCGAGTCGAGCGCGAGGATCACGTCGTCGGGCAGCATCTTCTGCAGGGTGCCCACGACGAACTCAGGGCGCAGCGGGCTGGTCGAGTCCTCGAAGTGCGGCCGCACAAAAGCTTCCCACTCCGCCTGCCACCCCTGCACGCGTTCCAGCCAGGGCGCGAACTGCTTCGCTTCAATGCCGCTGGCACCGATCGCATCGAGCAGCTGCCGCGTAAATACCTTCACGTCCGCGATGATCCCCACCTGCGGCGCGTAGTTGCGCCCGAGCTCCTGCGGATCGATGTCCACGTGCACGAGCAGGGTCTTCGGGAAATTCCACGAATAGCCGGCATGCCAGCTCGATGCGCTGCGGTCGTCGAAGCGCGTGCCCAGCGTGATGACCAGGTCGGCCCGTCGGCCTGCCTCGTTCGCGGGATATGCGCCATTGCGTCCGATGAAGCCCAGCGCCAGCGGATCGGCGCCGGGAATGCAACCCATGCCGTTGGGCGAGGTGATCACCGGAATGCCGAGCCGCTGCGCCAGCTGCAAGATTTCGGGCCCTGCCTCTGAAAGCGTGGCGCCATGGCCGATGAAGATGACGGGGCAGCGCGCGGCCGCGAGCAGCGCAAGCACGGCCTGCACGTCCGCATCGCTCGCGCCCGGCCGGTGCGCGCCGTGGACGTGCGAAGGGGGCGGCAGCTCGACGTCGGCTTCTTCCTGGTAGACGTTGTACGGGATGTCCAGGTTCACCGGTCCCGGCCGTCCGGTCACCATGGTGTCCATTGCCTGGCGCAACGCAAGCGGCAGCATGTCCACACGCGAGGGCTGGAACGAACGCTTGACCACCGGGCGCAGCACCTGAGCGAAGTCGGCCTGGTTGTGCTTGTAAAGCTCCTGGAACGGGCCCCGGTTGTGTTGCGAAGTCGGCACGTTCGACGTGATCGCCATGAACGCCGACGAATCCGACAGCGCGGTCGCCAGCGACATCACCATGTTGGCCGAACCCGGGCCGGTCGATGTCAGCGTGACCACCGGTCGGTGCTTGACGCGGAAATAGGCGTCGGCCATGTGGCCGGCGCACTGCTCGTGCCGCGGGGAAACGAGCTTGATGCTGTCGCGCCGGTCGTACAGCGCATCGAGGATTCCGACGTTGCCGTGGCCGCAGATGCCGAAGATGTACGGCACCTTTTCCTGTACGAGATATTCGGCGATGACCTCGCCACCCTTCATCCTGCTCATTGCTTGTGTTCCAGTCTTTAGTTGGTAATGGAGACGACCCGTTCTTCCGTCATTTCGCGAACCGCGTAGTGCGGGCCTTCGCGGCCGAAGCCGCTGTCCTTGGAGCCGCCGTACGGCATCCCGTCCACGCGTGAGCTGGACGTTTCGTTGACGTGCACACCGCCGACTTCGAGCAGCCGGGCTGCCCGCAACGCATCGCCCAGCCGGTTTGTGAAGATGCCGGTCGCGAGTCCATACGGCGTCGCGTTCACGCGCGTGGTCGCCTCCTCCAGCGTCGCGAACGGCACGATGGACATCACCGGCCCGAAGATCTCGCTGCAGGTGACGCGCATGTCGTCGCGCACGCCAGCGAGCAGCGTCGGCGGCACGACGGCGCCGCTGCGCGGCCCGCCCGCAAGCTGCCG
>JACMOG010000523.1 GCA_014378125.1 Vitreoscilla sp.
CGAACGCAGGCACCCCGCTGCCCTGCGGCACCAGCATCTCGAGCGCCTCGTCCGGCAGTACCTTGCGCAGGTCGTCGAAGCTGCCACCGCGCCGCACCCAGTCGCGCGTGCAGGCCCTCGCCTTCGCGCTGCATTCCGCGGAGGCGAGACTCCAACCGGGAATCCATGTCCGGTAGCCGAACATCTCGCGCGCGGCGGCCACCAGCGTCGCTCGATCGGCCGTCATGTCCGACTGCTGCCCTGCCAGCGCGGCCAGGTAACGCGGCACCGGATCGGCCGCCCTGGCCGCGGCTGCAACGCGCCGATCGGCGTCGACGCGATGGAGGTGCTGCCCCGACATCCATGCGGCCACCGATATCGACACCGCGGCCCCGGCGCCGATCAGCGGCCAGGGATTGACCGGCATCGGCTGCAGGCGCGCAGATCGGTCGCCCCCGGCCGCGAGCCAGGCGAAGTCGGCAGGCTCGCAGTTGGGATACGCCACCGGGTTGTCGCTCCAGATCGGGCGATCCTCGCCGCCAAGGGCGTTGCGCGCGTCCGCTTCGTTGGCGAGGACGTCGGTCACGGGCACGCCGTCCTCGAGGCACACCACGAAGGTCTTGTCCTCCTTGTGCTGCGCCGACGCGGGCACGGTGAGCACCAGCGCGGCGTTGGGCGCACGCGTGCCCACCAGGCGCGAGAAGCAGGCGGCCGCTGCCAGCGTCGATTTGGGCAGCCGAACACCCTCCTCAGAGGCACGCGGCTGGAACAGCCCGTAGCGCACGTGCGATTCCACCTGGGCCTGGGCCCAGTGCGTGGCGTCGCTGGTGAGGGCCCGCGCCTCCAGCAAGGCACGGCTACGGCCCTGGCCCGCCGTGGGCGCTCGCCAGAACAACCCGCCCAGCAGTTCGCCGTGCGCGGTGCTGGCGATCAGTCGTTCGATGTTGGCCATCGTCGTGCTCGATCAGAGGATGGTGGGCCGCACGAAGATCACGAACTCTTCGCGCAACCGTGTCCGGGTCCTGCTGCCGCCCAGGCCGATGGGCGCGTCGTCGGTCAGCGTGCGGCGGTCGTCGCTGGACACCATGCGGCTGAGCCCCGTGATCACGAGGATCTGCCCGGCCTTCAGCGCCACGGTGGACTGGTCGTTGATGGCCGTCGTCTCGGGCGTCTGCACGGTCTGTTGCGACGTGCCGGTGCCCGAGGTGAAGTTCACCAGGTTGACCAGCGACGACAGTCCGATGCCGAACTTCAGCAACACGGTGTTGTTGTCGAGGATGAAGGGTTGCGCCAGGTAGCGGTCGCCGGTGGTGACGGTGGACGTCACCAGCCCGGGCGCGCCGACGCCCGTGGTGCTGGCCGCGCCGGGAATCGTGGCGCTGACGTAGGCACGCCCCCCCAGGCTGGATTTGCGATCCCAGGTGCGATTGAGCGCCAGCAGGCTCACCTCGCGGTGCTGGGTGGACACGCCGTGCTCGCTGAGCAGCTTCAGCAGCGCATCGCTGCCGCCGAAACGGCGCGTGGCCGGCGTGCTGACGCCCGACTGGGTGGGCGTGAGGATGGAGAAGCCGATATTGGCCGCGGTGGCGCTGGCCAGCGTGGCGGGCGACCCGAACGATCCGGTGTAGGCCCCGCCCAGCGCCGACAGCACCGCGTTCCATTCGATGCCGCGTTCGTCGGATTCGTTGCGCGTGACGCTGTAGATGTCGAACTGCACCTGGGCCTGGCGCAACAGGCTCTCGTTCTCGACGCGCACGAAGTCGCGCACCTTGGACAGCGTCTCCTTGGTGGTGGTGACCGCGATGCGACCCGAACCGTCTGAACGCACCACCGACGAGCCCGGCACGTCCTTGAGGATCTGCCCGATGGCCGCGAGGATCGATCCGATGACGTTGGACTTGCCGTGCTCGCTCACCTCGTTGCTGGAACTGGCCGTGCTGTTGGTTCCGCCGCCGCCATTGCCGGAACTTGTGGCGTTGGCCTGGTCGGCTCCGCTCAGGCCCAGGTGGTAGTCGGTCTCGCTCTCGATCGCCGCGATCTCGAAGAACTCGGTGCGCATGCGCTCGATCACGACCACGCCGTCCCGGTACTCCCACGACAGGCTCAGCTGGTCGGTGACCTGGTCGAGATACCCCTGCAGCGATCCCGACCAACGCATCGCGACCGCGTGTACCGACGTGTCGCGCGGCAAGGCCGGTGAGGTCGGTGGCATGGGGACGGTGTCGCCATGGCCGGCGAGCGCGGGCAAGGACGGCAGCGCCACGGCGGTCGCGGCCGGGCGCGGCGCCGCATCGGCGCCCGAGAAGACGTCGGCCTTGATGCGTACCGGCACGCCGGTGACCGCGGTGATACGGTCGGCCATCGTGCGCAGGCTCACCTTGCCGCCCGACGCCGCATCGTCGAAGTTGAGCCGCACGGGCTCGGTGAACACGCTGGGCAGCCGCTCGCCGCTGCCCATGGGCACGCTCACCGAGCCCACCCAGGTGCTGCGGGCACGCCGCAGGACCGGCTTGGCGGACTGCTCGGCGGCGCGGCCGTCGGCATCGACCTGGGAACCCACAGCCTTGGGTGCCTGCTGCGCCAGCGTGCGATCGGCGTGCAAGGACGACGTGCCGGTGAGCCCCAGCGCGTGGTCGGCCTGCACGTGCTCGGCGACGCCCGGCTCGGCGCAGGCCGCGAGCAGGGCTACCAGGATGGCCGCGCTGCAACTACCGGCGCGGCCCAGGACGGGATGGCGTGTGGCGGTCATTGCGCGTCGCATTCGCGAGCCTGCTCGCCCTGGCGCGTGATGCGCACGAGCGGAGGCGTGTTGGCGTAGATGCAGGCCTCCAGCGGATAGTCGCTTTGCCGGATGCCGGCGGAGTTCAGCAGGGTCTTCAACGCGGTCTCGAACGATCCGTCGATGCTGTCCGGCGCTCCGATGAGAAAGTTGCGTTGCGCGTCCCACTTCACGCGGTAGCCGGCCTGCGCGCCCCAGCGCTCCAGCGTGCGTGCGAGCGTGATGTCCTGCACCAACACGCTCCATTGCCCCGAGACTGCGCTGCCGCTGGCCTGGCTGGCATAGGGCGCCATCGGCAATGGCGCGACGTCGAAGGACGGCCTGCGTGGCGTCGACTCGCGTCCTGGCGCCACGCTGGTCCAACGCAACGCGGACGCGGCCGGGTGCGCCTCGCTCGAGGCCCCGCCGTCGTCGACGAGTTGGATGGCGCGCGCCGGAACGCCGCGGGCGAGCAACGCGTTGCGCAGAGCCTGCGCGCGCAGCGCGGCCAGGCCGCCGGTGACGCCAGCGTCGTTGCGGCCCACGGCGTGGATCGCCGTATCGTGACCGATGCGCACGACCAGCGCCGTCAGCGCGTCCAGCACCTCCGGACGCAGCGTGGCGCTGCCGGGGGCGAAGACGACGGGCTGCTCGTGCTCGAAGCGCGATGGCAGCGCGGCATAGTCCACCCCGGGCGTGAGCCCCTGATCGGCCGAGGCCAACTGGCGACCGGGACCCTCGTCGCGCGGAACGACGATCTCCTCGCCCAGCGCGGCATCGCCGCGTCGGACGACGGCTCGCGCGCCCCCCAGCACCAGCGTGAATTCGCTGGCCGCCGTCCGCGCCGTGAAGTACTGTCCCTCGGGTTGCATCACGAGCAGCGTGAGATCCTTGCCCGCGAAGACCGCCGGCATCGGCTGGTTGGGGCGAGCCTCGAAATAGACCTTGCCGCTGCCGTCGTCGAACACCTGCGCCAGGCGCGCCGCGCGGTCGCCGCGCATGGCGTAGCCGAAATCGTACTGGCCGACGAAGCGCCTGCCAGGCAGGCTCGCGGCGTTGCCGGCGACAGCCAGCAACAGCGCGCCGAACGACGTGCGGCCGAGGGCCCGAAGCGGGTTGGTGAAGGGGTTTGGATCGGCTCTCATGGTCGAGTCGATTCTGCGAGCGCGCCGGAAAACTGCCCTGCGCCAAACCCCCTTCTAACCGCCCGTTCGGCGGGCGATGTCGTTCAGGATCCGCGGTTCAATTGATGTCATGTTCTCGCGCCAACACCTTCTCGATGCGTCGATCCGGCACCAGCCAGATGAGGGCCGCGATCAGGTACATGGCCTGCGCGAGCCCGGTCACGCAGAACGACGCCACGGTGCCCGGGATATAGAGGACGGCCGACACCTTGCCCTTCCAGTCGTTGCCCAGCGCGCGCTTGAGCACGCCGCCCGTGCCCTGGTCGCGCACGATCAGCGTCTGCAGGATCGCCCACGCCGCCGCCGACATCAGCAGCACGCCGCCGTACACCGCCGAGGGCACCGGCGCGAAATGGTTCTCGCCCATCCAGCCGGTGGCGAACGGCATCAGCGACAGCCAGAACAACAGGTGCAGGTTGGCCCACATCATGCCGCCCGTCACCGTGGCGGTGGCGTGCAGCATGTGATGGTGGTTGTTCCAGTAGATGCCCACGTAGATGAAGCTGATCACGTAGCTCACGAACACCGGCCACAGCTGGGCGAGCGCGCCCAACGACTCGCCGTGCGGCACCTTCAGCTCCAGCACCATGATCGTGATGATGATGGCCAGCACGCCGTCGCTGAACGCCTCGAACCGCCCCTTGCCGATCGCCGCTCCTTCGCGCACGTTGCGCAGCGCGGCCATTCTCTCAGGCCGCGCGAAGAAGGCGCCGCCCAGGCCGTCTATTCGGCGCTTCGCGGCGTCCAGTCGCCGCTACCCTGCGAGCATGGACAGTGCCACGCCCACGTCCACGCTCGCCGGCCCCGACGCCGTGCTGAGCCGTGCGCACGCGTTGTTCCTGCAGCGTCGCGACGCACAGGCGCTGCCCCTGGCCCGCAGCGCCGTCGAGGCGCTGCCGCTGCGCGCGGATGCGCGCACGCTGTTGGGCATCCTGCAGGCACGCCTGGGTCATGCGGACGCGGCCGAAGCCACGTATCGCGAGGCGATCCGGATGCAGCCCGGCTATGCCGATGCCTGGACGAACCTCGGCAACCTGCTACGCGACCGGGACGATCGCCACGGCGCGTTGGTCGCGTTCCAACAGGCGCTGCGCCATGCGCCGCATTCGCCGGAGCCACCCTACGACCTGGGCGTCGCACTGGAGCGCTTCGGCCTGTGGGACGGCGCGCTCGCCGCGTTCCAGGCCGCGATCGAATGCGATCCGCGGCACGTCGACGCGCACTGGAAGAGCGCCCTGGGGCTGCTGCGCGCCGGGCGGTTCGAGGAGGGCTTTCGCGAGTACGAATGGCGCTTCCGCCGCGACGAGCCCGCGCCGCGGACCTGCCCGCAACCCGTATGGGACGGCCGACCGCTCGAGGGCCGCACGATCCTCGTGTGGGCCGAGCAGGGCTTCGGCGACACGCTGCAGTTCCTGCGCTTCGTGCCCGCCGTGGCCCGCCTGGGCGGCCGCGTGGTGCTGGAGGTCATGGACGGCCTGCAGGGGCTGGCCGCGCGCCTGCCCGGGGTTTGCCAGGTGGTCGTGCGCGGAGAGCCGATGGCGGCATTCGACACGCACGTGGCGCTGATGAGCCTGCCCCACGTGCTGGGTCTCGCGCCGGCGCATGCCCCCGCGCCGTACCTGCGCGCGGGGGATGCGCTCGTCTCTCGATGGCGCGATCGCTTGACGCCGCCCCGCAGCAGCGCCGACCGCGAACTCGCGTTCGGCCTGGTCTGGGCCAGCAACCCCGCGCTGTGCAACGGCCGCGAACGCTCGCCCGGCTTCGACGTCGTGCGTCCGCTGCTCGATGTGCCCGGCACGCGTTGCGTCTCGCTTCAGGTCGGCGTGGGCTGCGACGACCTCCTCAACGCCGCGCCCCCGCCCCACTTCATGGATCTGCAGCACGAGATCGCCGACTTCGACGACACCGCCGCCATCATCGCCAACCTCGACGTGGTGGTGACCTGCGACACCGCCGTCGCCCACCTGGCAGGCGCGCTCGGCAAGCCCACCTTCGTGATGCTGCCGCATGCGCCGGACTGGCGCCACGGCCTCGATCCGGACACGAGCCCCTGGTATCCGTCGATGCGCCTGTTTCGCCAGTCCACCCCGGGCGCCTGGACCGGCGTGCTCGCACGCGTGGCGCAAGCGCTGGTGGCGACAGTCGCATCACTGCCGTCGCGGGATCTCGCGTCGGCGCATGCTGCAGGGGCTTGAACAGCGCCGATGCAAGGCGCGCCCGACCGGCCGTCGGGCAAGTCGTTTGCTGATGTGAAACCCGGAAGGATCGTGAAATCGATCCGCGAAAGAAAGCCTGCCTGGGTGCGCGGGCGTGCCGGCCGGCGGTCGGCGCGCCACACTGGCCTGGAGACAACGCCGGCGCGCGTGCTGGCGCCTCGCCGCGCACCGCTACCGTCAAGACGCTCATGAACCGATTCGATCCGCTCAGGAAATTAATGCACGCCGACGAGGCCGTCGCGCAGTTCGCGATGCAGCCCGGCACGGTCTTCACCCACGGGGTCTTCGACCTGCTGCACCGCGGCCACATCGCCTACCTGGCCGAGGCGCGGCAGCTGGGCGACCGGCTGGTGGTGGCCATCAACAGCGACGCGTCCGCCCGCATCCTCGACAAGGGGCCCGGTCGCCCGATGAACCGCGAGGGCGATCGCGCGTTCCAGGTGGCCGCGCTTGAAAGCGTCGATGCCGTCATCATCTTCAACGAGTCAACGCCCACAGCGCTGCTGTCGCGCCTGCGTCCCTCGGTGTACGTGAAGGGCGGCGACGACGACATGAACCGCCTCGCCGAAGGCGCCCTGGTGCGCAGCTGGGGCGGCCACGCGCTGACCCTGCCCTTCGTCGACGGCTTCTCCACCACCTCGCTGATGGATCGCATCCGCGCCACCTCCCGACTCGCGCCGGCCGACGCGTCATGACCTCCACCCGGTCGACCGCTGGCGCGCGCCGCGCCGTCGCCAGGCGCAAGGAGTGGACATGACCGCCCTGCGCCGCGCCGTCTTCCTCGACCGGGACGGCGTGCTGAACCACGACCACGGCCACGTGAGCCGGCCCGAGGACTTCGAATGGATGCCCGGCGTGATGCACGCGCTGCGTGCGCTGCAGCGCGCCGGTTGGGCGCTGGTCGTCACCACCAATCAATCGGGCATCGCCCGCGGGCTGTACGGCCCCGCCGAATTCGACAACCTCACCGCTTGGATGCACAGCGAGCTGGCGCGGCACGGCATCACGCTGGACGGCGTCTACCACTGCCCGCACCTGCCCGACGCCCCGCTGGCGCAGTGGCGCCGCCAGTGCGATTGCCGCAAGCCCTCCCCGGGCATGCTGCGCCGCGCGGCACGCGACCTGGCGCTCGACCTGTCCGCTTGCGTGATGGTGGGCGACAAGCCCAGCGACATCCTCGCCGGCCGGGCCGCCGGAGTGGCCGCCTGCATCCGTGTCGCCGAGGCCATCGACCAGCTGTCCTGCGACATCGCCGACCCACCCGCCGACTTCACCTGCGCCAGCTTGGCCGAAGGCGCGCGATGGCTGCTGGAACACGAGCAGAAGCGACACGCGTGACCGGGCACGCTCGGTCGCGCGGGGATGCCGGCGTCGCCCGTCCGGATTCGCGACCGCTCGACAGGACGCCTGTTCCCGCGGCGCCATGCTCTCAAGCGTTCCGCAGTTGCAAGACCCGAAAAACTTGCGCTAGAATGGCAGGCTTCGCGGTATCCACTTGTGGGGTGCTGCTGAAACGCCGGTGTAGCTCAGTTGGTAGAGCAGCTCATTCGTAATGAGAAGGTCGAGGGTTCGACTCCTTTCTCCGGCACCAAACCCAGACGGGCGTTAGACGGTGAGCAACCGCTGACGCCCGTCGTCGTTTCCCGGGTTGATTCGCGGCCGTGCTGCCATCAGGGGCCGGCGGCACGAATTTCGGCACGTGGCGTCCCAAACCCAAACGGGCGTGAACGTTCCGGCAAGTCACACGGACCGACAACCTGCCGCAGGTGCGCACCCAACGTCACCGCCAGGTAGAGCGCATCACGCGAGTGCTGCCGCTTCGCTTGCCTCGTCTTCCGCACCCCGGCGAGCCACGCACCAAGAAATGCGCCCTCGAGGCCGGTCATGCCGATGACGCGCAGACCACTGCGGGCCTGGCGACACCGGAGCCCTTGTCGATGTTACGGGCGAGCGTACGGCGATGGTTGCCCGCCCCCTTCGTGCGAGTCAATCGGCCTGCCGGGCGAGTCGTTCCGGAGTCCACCAACCGCGCTCGACCGTGGCTTGCATGGAATGCCGATCCGTGACCCAAAGACATGCAAAAAAAGATTGGGAAGCCGCCTGCCCAATCGCGCAGCACATCCCTTGACACCCAGCGTTGGCGCGGCCTGGCGCGTGGTTCGCGCGGTGGGCCCACAGAGTTGTCCACAGTTTCGGTGGACAGAATCCCGCCCCAACACGGGGCGCCGACCGGGAAACTCAACTGACGGGGAAAACCCTTCTTTTCCGACGGACGAGCGCGGTGACACGGCGTACCTTCGCATCATCAGAGGGAACTCACATGAACACCGCACTCAAGATCTCGAACGCGCTGGGCAAGCGCACGCCGGACATGACCATCGACTGGGAATTCCAGCCGTCGCTGCAGCACCTCGTGCGCCGCACGGAGATGGCCAACGCCGACGTCCCCAGCTGGGCCGAGACGATGCCGGCGGAGTTCGACGGGCTCGACGAGCCCGTGATGTTCCGCGAGGCGCTGGAAGGCCTGGCGGTGCGCGACATCGACGAGCCCGAGATCTTCCGCGTGTTCTTCGGCGAGACCGAAGGCACCCGGGCGCGCGCCTGAACGCGAGCCAGGACTACTGCACCCGCGGATCGAGCACGTCGCGCAACGCGTCGCCGATCGCGCTGAGCGCATAGATCAACAGGAACATCGCCACCACGGTTCCCACCAGCGGCCCCCACACGTCGTTCGTCAGGTCCTGCGACGCGCCCGCGATCAGCAGGCCCCAGCTGGCGCCCTCCTGCACGCCGAGCCCCAGGTAGGTGAGGATCACCTCGCCCTTGACGGCGGCCAGCAGCACCAGCGACGTCGTGATGATGGCTACGTGGATCACGTTGGGCAGGATCTCCGAGAACATGATGCGGCTGGGGCGCGCGCCCAGGCTGCGCGCCGCGAGCACGTAGTCGCTGCCCTTGTGCCTCAGCACCTCGCCGCGCACCAGCCGCATGATGCTCACCCAGCTGGTGGCCGCGATGGCCACGCACATCGACGCCAGGCCCTTGCCCATGGCGTACGAGATGGCGGTGATCAGCAGGATGTCGGGCACCGACACCACCACCGAATAGACCCAGTTGATGACCGCGTCCACCCAGCCGCCGAAGTAGCCCGCGGCCAGGCCCAGCGCGGTGCCGAAGGGCACGGCCAGTGCGGTGGTGATCAACCCGATGGTGACGGCGGTCTGAGCGCCCGCCAGCACGCGCCACAGCACCGAGCGGCCGAGGATGTCGGTGCCCAGCAGCCTGGCCAGGTGCAGGCTGGGCGGCTCCTGCGCGTCGCCCACCGACGCCTCGTGGTCGGGCAGCAGGTGGGCGTAGCCCAGCACGGCCACCAGCAGGTACAGCAGCAGCACGATCATGCAGGCGCGGATGTGCGGCGCGCGCCACAGGGCGACCAGCGCCTCGCTGGCCGCCGAGCGCGGCTTGCGATGGGCGTCGACGATCACGGCGCTCATGACAGCCTCACGCGAGGATCGACGACCGCGTACAGCAGGTCGTTGATCAGGTTGAACAGCACCAGCGCCAGCGCGCCCAGCACCGTCACGGCCTTGAGCACGGGCAGGTCGCCGCGCGACAACGCGTCGATGGTGAGGTTGCCGATGCCGGGAATCGAGAAGAAGCGCTCCATCAGGAACGAGCCCAGGATCAGGAACGGGATGGTGGTGACGTTCTGGGTGATGATGGGGATCCACGCGTTGGGCAGCACGTGGCGGAACAGCACGCGGCCCTCGCCGGCGCCCTTGGAGCGCGCGGTGCGCACCCAGTCGGCGTTGATGTCGGCCAGGAACAGCGTGCGGTACAGGCGCACGTCGGGGCCCATCGACAGCAGCAGCTGGATCAGCCACGGCAGCGCCAGGTACTTCACCGCGGCCCAGCCGTCCTCGTAGCCGTTGATGGGAAACCAGTCGAACTTGAACGCGAGCAGGTATTGCAGCGCCAGCACGTACACCAGCGCCGACACGCTCATCGCCGCGATGAACAACGCGCGGGCGCCGCGGTCGACGATGCCGTCGCGGTGGCGCGTGATGAACAACGCCAGCGACACGTTGACGATGGCGCCGAACACGAACGGCGGCACCGTCACCGACAGGCTGACCAGCGCACCGGACTTGAGCTGGGTGCCCAGGTCGTCGCCGGTGACGAACGACTTGCCGTAGTCGAAGGTGACGATCTGGCGCAGGAAGTCGAGGAACTGCGCCGGCAGCGACTGGTCCAGCCCCCATTGGTGGCGCAGGTTGGCCATGGCCTCGGGCGTGGCGTGCTGGCCCAGCGCCGTGCGCACCGGATCGGGCCCGAAGGTGTTGAACAGCAGGAACGTGAGCAGCGCAACGCCGAACACCGTGGGGACGGCCTGCAGCAGGCGGCGCACGATGTACGCGCCCATCAGAGGCCCTTCTTCTTGGCCGCCATGTCCACGCTGAGGAACATGAACTCCGGCTGCAGCAGGTTGCGCTTGAAGTTGCCCACCCACTTCTGCAGCACGCCGAAGCGCAGCGTGTCGTAGGCGAACATCACCGGCACGTCGTCCTTCAGGCGCGCGTTCATGGTGCGGATGTACTCCAGCCGCTGGGGCCCGTTGGGCATCAGGCGCATGGCCTCGTAGGCCTTGTCGTAGGCGGGGTCGGCGTAACTGCCGCTGTTGGGACCCGGCGCGGCATTCTTGCTGTACATCAGCTGGTAGAAGTTCTCGGGGTCGGGGTAGTCGGCGACCCAGCCCGTCCAGGCCAGCTGGAAGTTGCCGCCCGAGGTGGCTTTGGAGAACGTCGGCACGTCCATGAAATCGGCCTTGAGCTGGATGCCGGCGGTCGCGAACTGGGCCCGCAGCAGGTCGAACAGGTTGTGGTACTCGGCGTTGCCGGAACTGAACACCATGGTGAACGCAGGCAGCCCGTTGCCACCGGGGAAGCCCGCGTCGGCGAGCAGCTTCTTCGCGCGCGCGAGGTCGTGGTGGTTGGTGACGGCACCGCTCTCGCGTTCGTTGCCCGGCAGCTCGTAGGGCACGATGCTCTCGAGTGCGCGCTGGCGTCCGTTGTAGAGGACGTCGATCACGGCCTTCGGATCGAACGTGGCCGCCATGGCCTGGCGCAGCAGCTTGTTGCGGCCCAGCACCGGGTCCTTCATGTTCAGCATGATGAACCAGTCGTCGTTGCCGATCGTCCAGTAGATGTTGAACTTCGACGCGTACTCGTCGCCGAGGCGGAACTGGCCGTCGGGCGCGCGCACCACCATCTTCGTGAAGTTGGAGCGGTCGAGCCCGCGCCAGTCGATCTCGCCGCGCAGGAACTTCAGGGCAGCCGGTTGCGACTCCTCGATCAGCGGCATGTCGATGGCGTCGGCGATCGGCAGCCGCTTGCCCGCGTCCTTGAGCAGGCCCTTCTCGGCGTCGCCGGGTGCGCCCACGCTCGGATAGCGGCCGTAGTAGTCGGGATTCCTCAAGAAGTGAAGCGTCGACTTCCGGTCGACCGGACCCTTGAGGGTGAACGGGCCGGTGCCCACCGGGTTGACGGCGAAGCGGTCCTTGTACATCTGCACGGCCTCGACGGGCACGATGGCCGTCGAGCCCAGCGTCAGCGCGAACAGGAACAGCCCGTTCGGACGCGTGAGCGTGATCGAGAAGGTGCTGGCGTCGATGCGCCGAAGACCGGCGATGTCCGCCTTGGTCAGGTCGGCGTCCGCGGGCGCCTTCGCGGTGGCCGCGCGCCAGGCGTCGAGGCCCACCACGGCGCCTTCCATCGCGAACCAGCTCTTCGAGTTGATGCGCGCGTCGGCGTAGCGCTTGAGCGAATACAGCGCGTCGTCGGCCGTCACCTCGCGGCCCTTGCCGCCCGGAAAACAGGCGTTGTCGTGGAAGTGCACGCCCTTGCGCAGGTGGAACGTGTACGTGAGCTTGTCGGCGCTCAGCGTCGGCATGGACTCCAGCAGGTCGGGCGTCAGCTTGTACGGCCGCTCCAGGTACGCGTAGGACAGCAGCGTGCTGTAGACCTGCAGGATCACCTCGCTGCTCGTCTCGTCGGCCGCGCGCGGCGGATCCATCGACTCGAAGGACGCCGAGCGCGCGTAGGTCAGCACCGAGGGTTCGGCGGCCTGCGCGCCCGTTGCGGCCAGGCAGGCAAGCGCGAAGGCAAGCATTTTCACGAGATTCATCACCCCTCCAATGGGTTGCAGCGGGCTCACGGGCCCTTCTTCTTCGCGGCCATGTCCACGCTCAGGTACATGAGCTGCGGCGCGAAGGGGTTGCGCTTGAAGTTGCCCACCCACTTCTGCAGCACGCCCACGGCCACCGGATCGTGGATGAGGATCATCGGCACGTCGTCCTCGATCAGCCCGTTCATCGTGCGGATGGCGCCCAGTCGCTGCGGGCCGTCGGGCAGCGCGCGCATCGCCTCGAATGCCTTGTCGTAGGCCGGGTTGGCGTAGCTGCCGAAGTTGTTGCCCGGGTTGCCGCGGTACAGCAGGCTGAAGAAGATGGCCGCATCCGGCGAGGGCGCCGCGAAGCCGTTCAGGGAGATCTGGAACTTGCCGCCCGCGCCCGCCTTGAGGAACGCCGGCC
Organism: Vitreoscilla sp.; assembly: GCA_014378125.1. The sequence goes on from JACMOG010000523.1 coordinate 12,727, forward strand.
AGTCCATGAAGTCGGCCTTGAGCTGGATGCCCACGGTGGCGAACTGGGCGCGCAGCAGGTCGAAGAAGTTGTGCAGGTCGGCATCGCCGCCCGGCAGCGCCAGCGTGATCGGGGGCAGGCCATGCCCGCCCGGGTATCCCGCGTCCGCCAGCAGCTTCTTCGCGCGCGCGAGATCGTGTGGGTTGCCCACGGCGCCGCTTTCGCGTTCGTTGCCGGCCATCTCGATGGGCACGATGCTTTGCAGCCGGTGGCCCCGGCCGTTGTACAGCGTGTCGATGATGGCCTGCGCGTCCACCGTGGCCGCCAGGGCCTGGCGCAGCGGCTTGTTGTTGCCCAGCAGCGGATCGCGCATGTTCAGGATCAGCATCGAGATGCTGGGCGACACGCTCGAATAGAGGCTGAACCTGGTGGCGTAGTCGTCGGCCAGGCGGAACTGCCCGTCCGGCGTGCGCAGCACCATCTTCGTGAAGTTGGAGCGGTCGAGCGCGCGCCAGTCGCCCTCGCCGCGCAGGAACTTCAGCGCGGCGGGCTGCGCCTCCTCGATCAGCGGCATGTCGATGGCGTCGACCAGCGGCAGCCGCTTGCCGGCGTCCTTCAGCAGGCCCTTTTCGGCGTCGCCGGGCGCGCCCGTGGCGGGATACGTGCGGTAGTAGTTCGGGTTGCGCACCAGGTGCAACGTGGCCTTGCGGTCGACCGGGCCCGGCAGCATGAACGGCCCGGTGCCCACCGGGTTGACGCCGAATCGGTCCTTGTACAGGCGCACGGCCTCCACCGGCACGATGGACGCGGGCGCCAGGGCGAGCACGTACAGGAACTGCGGGTTCTCGTGCGTCAGCGTGATGCTGAACGTGCTGGCGTCGATCCGGTGCAGGCCGGCGATTTCCAAAGCGGACAGGTCGGCGTCCGCCGGGGCCTTGGCGGTCGCTGCGCGGAACGCGTCGAGTCCGGCCACGGCGCCGGCCATCGTCGACCAGCTCAGCGAATTGGCGCGCGCGTCGGCAAATCGGCGCAGCGAGTACAGCACGTCGTCGGCCGTCAGCTCGCGGCCCTTGCCGCCGGCAAAGCAGGCGTTGTCGTGGAACTTCACGCCCTTGCGCAGGCGGAAGGTGTACGTCAGCTTGTCGGCGCCCAGCGTGGGCATCGCCTCCAGCAGGTCGGGCTCCAGCCTGATCGGGCGCTCGAGGTAGCCGGTCGTGAACAGGCGGCTGTACACCTCCTCGATCACGTCGATCGAGGGCACGTCGAACTGCGCCATCGGATCCAGCGACACGAAAGGCGCGGTGCGCACGAAGGTGAAGACCGACGGCTCGGCGGCCTGCGTGGCCACGGCGGCAAGCAGGCCGGCGGCCAGCGCCGCAAGACGAAGAAGGGGTGACATCGACGCTTTCAAAGCAGGTGACACGCGGCGCGGTGCAGGCCGGCGGTGTCGATGACGCGCAGCTCGGGCTCCGCCTCGCGGCAGCGCGGCTC
>JACMOG010000524.1 GCA_014378125.1 Vitreoscilla sp.
CCCTGGTCAACGAACTGGCCGCGGGCCGCATGATCATCCTCGTCGACGAGGAAGACCGCGAAAACGAGGGCGACCTCGTCCTCGCCGCCGAGTTCGTCACGCCGGAGGCGATCAACTTCATGGCCCGCCACGCGCGCGGCCTGATCTGCCTGACGATGACGCGCGAGATGTGCGAACGCCTGAACCTGCCCCCGATGGCCTCGCGCAACGGGTCGCCGCACGGCACCGCGTTCACCGTGTCCATCGAGGCCGCCGAAGGGGTCACCACCGGCATCTCCGCCGCCGACCGCTCGCGCACCGTGCAGGCCGCCGTCGCGCGCAACGCGAAGGCGTCCGACCTGGTGCAGCCGGGCCACATCTTTCCGCTGCAGGCCCAGGAAGGCGGCGTGCTGATGCGCGCCGGCCATACCGAGGCCGGCTGCGACATGGCCGCGATGGCGGGCCTGATGCCCTCGGCCGTCATCTGCGAGGTGATGAACGAGGACGGCACGATGGCGCGCCTGCCCGACCTCGAGGTCTTCGCCAAGGAGCACGGCCTGCTGATCGGCACCATCGCCGACCTGATCCACCACCGCAGCCGCAACGAGTCGCTGATCACGGCCGTGGGCCGGCGCGAGCTCAACACCCCCTACGGCAACTTCGACTGCCACCTGTTCCGCGACCGCTCCGGCGGCGCGCACATGGCGCTGGTCAAGGGCAGCTGGAAGCCGGGCGACGAGGTGCCGGTGCGCGTGCACGAGCCGTTCTCGGCCATCGACCTGCTCGATTCTTCCTGCGGCAAGCACTCGTGGCCGCTGCCGGAGGCGCTGGCCACCATCGACAAGCGCGGCGTGGGCGTGGCGGTGCTGCTCAATTGCGGCGAGCCGGCCGACCACCTGGTGGCGCAGCTGCTGCCCGAGGCCGATCCGTGCGAACCCAGCTCCAGGCGGCCGGTCGACCTGCGCACCTACGGCGTGGGCGCCCAGATCCTGCGCGAGCTGGGCGTCACCCGCATGCAGTTGCTGGGCCAGCCGCGGCGCATGCCCAGCATGACGGGCTACGGGCTCGAAGTGTCCAGTTTCATCAGTAGCGTGGACCCCCACGCTTCCTACCGGTCGCTGCCCCCCGAGGGGGCGCTCGGTTAGGCTCGGGTAATGACCCTCGCTTCCCGAGAGCTTGGCGAAAGCAAAACCATCCCCGGCCGCCTTGGCCCTGTTCTTTTTTCCCGGAGTGTTCCCCGATGCAAGCAGCTGACCAAGGCACCGCCACCGATCTGGACGGCCGCGACCTCGTCATCGGGATCGTGCGCGCCCGCTTCAACGACGCCATCACCTCGCGCATGGCCGAGGTCTGCCAGGCCGAGCTCATCGCGCTGGGCGTGCCGGCCAAGCACATCACCGTCGTCACCGTTCCGGGCGCGCTGGAGGTGCCGATCGCGCTGAAGGCGATGGCCGACCAGGACGACTTCGACGCGCTGGTGGCGATCGGCTGCATCATCCGCGGCGAGACCTACCACTTCGAACTGGTGGCCAACGAGAGCGGCGCGGGGGTCACGCGCGTGTCGCTCGACCACCAGGTTCCGATCGCCAACGCGATCCCCACCGTCGAGAACGAAGCCCAGGCCGTGGCCCGCGTGGAAGACAAGTCGCGCGACGCCGCTCGTGTCGCGGTCGAGATGGCCAACCTGATGGACGACCTGCTATGAATTCCCTCACCTCCGATACGCCCGACACGCCCGACACCGCCGGCCAACCCGCCGCCAAGCCGCCAAAGCCCAAGTCGGCGCGCCGCCGCTCGCGCGAG
>JACMOG010000525.1 GCA_014378125.1 Vitreoscilla sp.
GTGGCCGCTCGAGCGCGGCGCCGACGGGCTGCACCGCGGCACCGGCCAGGTGACCGGCGTGCGCCGCTGGTGGCCGCACACGCACGGCACGCCCGCGCGCTACGCGCTGGCGCTGCGCGTGCTGCCGCTGCAGCGCGCCGTCGACGTGGGCCAGGCCTTCGAGACGCCACTGGGCCACGTGGGCTTCCGCGCGCTCGCCATCGACCGCGGCGCCGACGGCGCGGGCTTCGCGCTGCGCGTGAACGGCCTGCCGGTGTTCTGCCGCGGCGTGTGCTGGGTGCCGCTGGACAGCCTGCGCCTGCACGCCACGCCCGCGCGCACCCGGTCGATGATCGCCACGCTGAAGGCGGGCAGCGCCAACATGATCCGCGTCGGCGGCACGATGGTCTACGAGGACGCCGCGTTCTTCGAGGCCTGCGACGAGGCCGGCGTGATGGTGTGGCAGGACTTCATGTTCGCCAACATGGACTACCCGTCGGACGACGCCGCCTTCGTGGAGGAGGTGGCCGCCGAGGCCGCGCAGCAGCTCGCGCTGTGGCAGCGGCACGCCAGCGTGGCCGTGGTGTGCGGCAACTCCGAGGTGTCGCAGCAGGCCGCCATGTGGGGCGCCGACCGCGAGGCCTGGGCGCCCGCGCTGTTCCACGAGGCGCTGGCCGCGCACGTGGCCAGCGCGCTGCCCGACGTGCCGTACTGGCCGTCGAGCGCCAGCGGCGGCGCCTTCCCGTTCCAGCCCTCGGCCGGCACCACGTCGTACTACGGCGTGGGCGCGTACCAGAGGCCGCCGGACGACGCGCGCCACAGCGGCCTGCGCTTCGCCACCGAGTGCCTCGCGTTCGCGCAGGTGCCCGACGACGCCGCGCTGGCGCGCCTGGCCGCGCTGCAGGACGGCCTCGCGCCGCGCACGCACCAGCCGGGGTGGAAGGAACGCGTGCCGCGCGACCTCGGCGCCGGCTGGGACTTCGACGACGTGCGCGACCACTACCTCGAACGGCTCACGGGTCAGCCCGCGGCCGAGACGCGCCGCGGCGATGCCCAGGCGTACTGGACGCTGTCGCGCGCCGCCGCGGCCGAGGCGATGTCGACCGCGTACGCGCAATGGCGCGACCCGGCCAGCGCCTGCCAGGGCGCGCTCACGTGGTTCCTGTGCGACCTGCGCGCGGGCGCCGGCTGGGGCGTGTTCGACGAGCTCGATCATCCGAAGGCCGCGTTCCACGCACTGGCCCGTGCGTGGCAACCGGTGCACGCGGGCCTCGTCGACGAGGGCCAGAACGGCGTCTTCGCGTACCTGGTCAACGAGGGCGACCAGCCCTTGGGCGGCACGCTGGTGCTCCAGTTCCTGCAGGGCGGCGCGGTGCCGGTGGGCCGCGTCGAGCGTCCCGTCGAACTCGCCGCGCACGGCCACTGGCGCGAGTCGACGCTGGCGCACGCGGCCGGCTTCCTCGACTTCAATGGCAGCTACCGCTTCGGCCCGGCCGCGGCCGACGTGATCGTGGCCACGCTGCGCGACGCCAACGGCGCCACGCGGGCCGAGTGCGTGCATTTCATCGGGGCCTTGACGCGCGCCGACCTGGGCCTCGAGGCGCGTGCCCGCGCGCTCGCGGACGGCCGCGTGCGCGTGACGCTGCGCTCGCGTGCCGCCGCGCGGGCCGTCCACTTCGACGCCCCCGGCTGGCGTGCCGGCGACGAGTATTTCGCGCTGCCGCCGGACACGTCCATCGACGTCGACCTCACGGCCGTCGCCAGCCCGGCGCCGGCCTGGTACGGCCGCGTCGGCGCCATCAACGGCAGCGGCTGGACGAGCCTCGTGCTCGAGCCGGAGGCCTGATGCCGCACGCCGCCGTGCCCCTGCCGCAATCGCTGCTGTTCGACGCCGCGGGCCA
>JACMOG010000526.1 GCA_014378125.1 Vitreoscilla sp.
AAATGGGTGCGCCGCTGAAAGCCCTGGCGCGGCCGGTGCAGGCGCCCATCGGCCTGTGGCATCTGCAAACCGTGCTGGGCGCGGCGCGCAGCTATCCGTTCGACCAGCAGCAAGGCAATACCCTGATCACCAAGGAGGCGGGCCGCGTATGCGCGCTGATCACCCCGTGGAACTGGCCGATGAACCAGATCGTCTGCAAGGTCGCGCCAGCGCTGCTGACCGGCTGCACCATGGTGCTCAAACCGAGCGAACTGGCGCCGTATTCCTCGCAGGTGTTCGCCGAAATTCTGGCCACCGCGGGCGTGCCGGCCGGCGTATTCAATATGATCCATGGTGACGGCGCCGAGATCGGGCCACTGCTGTCGGCCCATCCGCTGGTCGACATGGTGTCGCTGACCGGTTCCACCCGCGCCGGCGCGTCGGTGGCGCGGCACGCCGCCGAGACCATTAAGGTGGTGTCGCTGGAGCTGGGCGGCAAATCGGCCAACATCATCCTGGACGATGCGCCGCTGGAGACCGCGGTTACTTCCGGTGTGATCGGCATGATGTCCAACACGGGGCAGAGCTGCAACGCGCCGTCGCGCATGCTGGTGCCCGCGGCCAGGCTCGCCGAGGCGGAGCGCATCGCGGCGGCCACCGTCGAACGCCTCGTGGTGGGCGACCCCGCGAATGCGGCCACCACCACCGGCCCCATCGCCAACCAGCGCCAGTACGAGCGTGTGCAGGCGCTGATCGCGCAAGGCATCGAGGAGGGCGCCACCGTCGTGGCCGGCGGACCGGGACGTCCCGCCGGCCTGGAGCGCGGCTGGTTCGCCCGGCCCACCGTGTTCAGCGGCGTGACCAACCGGATGACCATCGCGCGCGAGGAGATCTTCGGGCCGGTGCTGGTGATGATTTCGTACGCCGACGAGGACGAGGCCGTGGCGATCGCCAACGACTCCGACTACGGCCTGTCGGGCTATGTGTGGGGCGGTAGCGTCGCGCGCGCGGCCGCCATCGCGAAGCGCCTGCGCACGGGCATGGTCCACCTCAACGGCGCGGGCATCGACCTGGCCGCGCCGTTCGGCGGCTACAAGCGCTCGGGCAACGGGCGCGAGTGGGGCGCCGCGGGCATCGACGAATTCCTCGAGACCAAGGCCCTCATGGGCGCGGGCGCCTGACGCATGAGCATCGATTCCTTCGATTCCTTCGACGTCCTGATCGTCGGCGCCGGCGTGTCCGGCATCGGCGTGGCGTGCCGCCTGGCCGCCGAGTGTCCCGACAAGACCTACGCGATCCTCGAACGCCGCCAGCGCCTGGGCGGCACGTGGGATCTCTTCGACTACCCGGGCGTGCGCTCCCACCCGGACATGCACAGCTACGGCTACGAGTTCCGCCCGTGGACCGACACCAGGGTGCTGGCCAGCGGCGACGCGATCCGCAGCTACCTCGACGACACCGTGCGCGAGTCGGGCGTCGACCGCCACATCCGCTACGGCCTGAAGATCCTCTCGGCCAACTGGTCGTCCACGCGCGAGCAGTGGACGGTGACGGCCCTCGACGAGGCCAGCGGCGCGTCCACGCAGCTGCACTGCCGGCAGCTGGTGCTGGGCACCGGCTACTACAACCACGACAACGGCTTCGCGCCCGAGTTCCCCGGCCTGGACAGGTTCACCGGCCAGGTGATCCATCCGCAGCACTGGCCGGCCGGCGTCGAGTTCGCCGGCCAGCGCGTGGTGATCGTGGGCAGCGGGGCGACGGCCATGACGCTGGTGCCGGCCCTCGCGAAGACCGCCGCCCACGTGACGATGCTGCAGCGCTCGCCCACCTACATCCTGTCGGTTCCGGCGCGTGACGCGTCGCTCGACAGGCTCGCCCGCTTCCTGCCGCGACGCTGGGCGTTCGCCTGGGGTCGCGGCCGCAACAAGACGCTGGCGCGCTGGATCTACGCCGCCTGCCGCCGCTGGCCCCACCGGATGCGCCGCTTCCTGCTGAAGCAGACGGAGAAGCACCTGGCCGGCAGCGCCGACATGGCGCACTTCACGCCGCGCTACATGCCGTGGGACCAGCGTCTGTGCATCGTGCCCGACGCCGACCTGTTCGGCGCCATCCGCAGCGGCGCCGCCTCGGTGGCCACCGACCGCATCGCCGGCTTCGACGGCCGCAGCGTGCTGCTGGAGTCGGGGGCGCGGCTGGAGGCCGACGTCCTCGTCACCGCCACCGGCCTCGACGTGCAGGTGTTCGGCGGCATGGCCATCAGCGTGGACGGCAGGCCCTATGCGCCGCAGGAGCACATGCTCTACAAGGGCGTGCTGATGGAGGGACTGCCCAACTTCGCATGGATCCTGGGGTACACGAGCCTGTCGTGGACGCTGAAGGTGGATCTCGCGTCGGCCTACCTGGTACGGCTGATCAGGCACCTCGACGCCCACGGACTGTCCTCGTTCTGCCCGCACGACGAGCACGGCCACCGCGCCGAGGAATCCGTGATGGGCAACCTCACGTCCGGCTACCTGGTGCGCGCCAACGACCGCATGCCGCGCCAGGGCCGGGCAGGCCCCTGGCGCGTCACGCACGACTACCCGAGCGACCGCGCCACGCTGCTGAAGGCCCCGCTGGACGATGGCGTGCTGTCGTTCGTGCGTCGGAAGGCCGCCTGAATCGACTGCACATCCGCGACCAAAGACTGCACTAAACGAACATCCGAGGGAAAGCCCGAGCCGCTACCTGCGCGCCCGCATGGACACTTCGCCGCAAAGAGGCCTCCGATCGTGCGGGGGCCATGACGAAGCGAGAGACAAGCCATGCCAGAACGCGACAGCGTCGATGTCCAGACGTTCCTCAACGAACATCGGTTCTCCGGGTTCCAGTGGATGATCTTCGGGTTGTGCTTCGTCATCGTGCTGCTGGATGGCTTCGACACCGCGGCCATCGGCTTCATTGCTCCGTCGCTGGTCAAGGAGTGGGGCGTCACGCGGCCCGCGCTGGGCCCGGTGCTCAGCGCCGCGCTGTTCGGGCTGGCCGCGGGCGCGCTGTCGTCGGGGCCGCTGGCCGACTGGCTGGGCCGCAAGAAGCTCCTGGTGACGTCGGTGATGGTGTTCGGCGTGGCCTGCATGGCCTCGGCGTTCTCGCAGACGCTCGACCAGCTCACCCTCCTGCGCTTCCTCACCGGGCTGGGCCTGGGCGCCGCGATGCCCAACGCGGTGACGCTGATGAGCGAGTACTGCCCCGACCGCCTGCGCGCCACGCTCACCAACGCGATGTTCTGCGGCTTCCCGCTGGGCGCGGCCTTCGGCGGCTTCCTGGCCGCGTGGATGATCCCGCAGTTCGGCTGGCGCAGCGTGCTGGCGCTCGGCGGCCTGGCGCCGCTCGCGCTGGCGCTGGCGATGCTGATGGCGCTGCCGGAGTCGGTGCGCTTCATGGTGGCGCGCGCGTGGCCGCTGGAGAAGATCCGGGCGACGCTGTCGCGCGTGTCGGCGAGCGCCGCGCAGGCCGTGTCGTTCCGCCTGTCCGAGGGACGGGCGTCCAGCTCGGGCAAGACGGGCATCGCGCTGGTGCTGTCGCGCCAATACCTCGCCGGTTCGGTGATGCTGTGGCTGGCCTACTTCATGGGCCTGGTGATCTTCTACGCGCTGATCAACTGGATGCCGATCCTGTTCAAGGACGCGGGGCTCGAGCCGCGCACGGCCACGCTCATCGCCGCGCTGTTCCCGCTGGGCGGCTGCGGCGCGGTGCTGTTCGGCTGGCTGATGGATCGCTTCAACGGCAACCTCATCATCGCGTTCGGCTACCTCGTCACCGCGGTGCTGATCTGGTGCATCGGGCAGGCCGTCGGCAACATGGGCAGCCTGGTGCTGTTGGTGTTCCTGGGCGGGGCGTTCATGAACACCGCGCAGTCGTCGCTGCCGGCACTGGCCGCCGCGTTCTATCCGACGGCGGGACGCGCCACGGGCGTGTCGTGGATGCTGGGCTTCGGTCGCTTCGGCGGCATCGCGGGATCGTTCCTGGTGGCGGAGCTCTCACGCCGCCACTTCACGTTCACCGAGATCTTCAGCGTGGTCGCCGTGCCCGGCGTCGTCGCCGCACTGGCGCTGCTGGTCAAGCAATGGGCGCATCCGGAGCCGGCGCCCGGATCCGCACCTCGCGCGGAGACGGTCTCCGCGCATTGAGTTCAGCGATTCGCCTCGCTGCGCAGGAACTGGCTCACGTCCTTCGGGTGCCAGCTGACCGTCTTCAGCGCGTGGGCCAGCGCCTCGTCGTCGACCTGCGAAAGGTAGGCGTCGTCGTGGGACAGGAGTTGCTCCGCGCAGTCTTGCGGCGCGGTGGTGATCAGGGCTTGGGTCATGGTGGGGCGCCGGTGAGCGGAGGTGTGGATGCATCTTCGCGCTGGGTTCGACGATGCAAGGCCAGACGTTAGCGCGGCTTGGCGTGCGTGCAGTCCTACAAAAGACGCCGCTTGTTCCCGCATCTGCGCGGACTCCCCCATGGGAATCGAGATGGCCCGACATCAGCATGGCGGGCGATGACGGCACGGCGTGTCGTCTGACAAGGTCCATCGCTTGCATGAGCGCGGCAACAGGAGAAATCCCATGACCACCAACGCTCAAGTCCGTTTCGCCGATCTCGCCTTCGAGCTTCGCTTCGATCCGCTGATCGACGACCAGGCGCCGCTGACGTTTCCCTGCGACGCCCACGGCCAGGTCGACCTGGACGAACTGTGCGATCGTTCGCGCCGCGAGTACCTGTTCGCGCACACGCTCATCGGCCGCCACTTCACGAGCCCGGTGATCCGAGCCTGCCTCGGCGTCTGACACGCCCGACGTCCGTCTTTATCGATAGCTTTCGAAACTATCTTTGCGAAAGCTATTGTGCTTACGAAAAGCAGTTTTTAGAATCAATCGAACCAAAACCGAAAGCCTGCGCGATGAAGATCGCGACCGTTGGCTTTGTTTTGCTTTCGAAAGTCTAAGGATTGCATCGATGAGCACGCGCAAGCACAGCATTCTGGTCCGCACCGCCATCGTCGCGGGCATCGAGATGGCGTTCTGCGGGGCGGCGACGGCGCAGGCCGCGCCCACGCCCGGCGCGGCCGCCTCCGCCCCGGTGCAGCAAGACGACGCGGTGCAGCAGGTGCAGGTGACTGGCACGCGGGCGAGCCTCGCGAAGTCGCTCGACCTCAAGCGCAATTCGACGATCGTGCAGGACTCGATCTCGGCCACCGAGCTCGGACGATTCCCCGACGACAACGTCGCCGATTCGCTGAGCCACATCAACGGCATCTCGATCACGCGCACCTCGGGCGGCGAAGGACAGTACGTGGGCGTGCGCGGCTTCGGCTCGGGCTACAACATCGTCACGCTCAACGACCGCATCCTGGCCACCGACGGCGACGGGCGCGACTTCGCGTTCGACGTGCTGCCGTCCGACGTCATCTCCGGCGCCGACGTGCTGAAGTCGGCGCAGGCCTCGCAGATCGAAGGCAGCATCGGGGGCACCGTCAACCTGCGCTCCGCGCGCCCGTTCGACAACCCGGGCACGCACGCGGCGCTGCGCATCGAGGGCGACCACAACGACATGTCGCGCCTCAACGGCCGCAAGTTCTCGGGCGTGTACAGCACCACCAACGACGCGCGCACGCTGGGCGTGGTGCTGGGCGCGGTCTGGTCGAAATCCAACGAGCGCACCGACTCGCTGAGCTACAACACGTACGACGCCAACAACCCGGGCAGCTTCGACCTGAACGGCGACGGCACGATCTCCGCCGACGAACAGAACCTCGTGGCGACCTGCTGCATCGCCTTCGGCTCCAACTTCCAGAAGAAGGAGCGCACGGCGTTCTCCGGCGCGCTCGAATGGAAACCGAGCGCCGACGTGCACATCACGCTGGACGGCCTGATGACGCACCTGAACGCGCCGGAGGCCGGCTACAACGAGGCCTACTACCCGGCCTACACCGACGGACGCTGGAGCAACGTGACGGCCACGAATGGCCTCATCACCGGCTTCACCGCCAACAGCTTCGTACCCGAGATGGCCAACATCTCCATCGACCGCGAGGTCAAGACCACCCAGGTGGGCCTGAATGGCCAGTGGAAGTTCTCGCCGTCGCTGAAGTTCGGCGGCGACCTGTACCGGTCCAAGTCGATCCGCGACGAAGGCGGCAAGGACACCTTCCTGGTCTCCGGCATCGCGGGCGACAGCACGCTGAAGTGGCAGACCACGAACAACGGCCTGCCCGACATCTCGGTGACGTTGCCGGACGGCCGCGACCTGGGCACCGCGCTGGCCGCCGGGCAACTGGGCGACGCCGACTACGGCATCCACTACGTGGGCCTGAGCGGCGACAACATCCACGACACCGTCACCGGCGGCACGCTGTCGGGCCACTGGGACGTCGACCTCGGCGCGCTCGAGAGCCTGGACTTCGGCGTGGGCCGCACCCAGCGCCAGAAGGTGCGCGACTACATCGACAACGACTGGACCGGCGGCTCCTGCCAGTACTGCGACATGTATTCGACGACGTTCGCGTCGCTCGGCCAGCACGTGGTCAGCCCGTTGACGGTGCCCAATTTCATGAAGGGCGCCGGCGGCAACTTCCCGCACAGCCTGGTGCAGTTCAACGCCAGCGCCTACCTGAACGCGCTCAAGTCGCTGGACGGCCAGCCGGTGCTGGTGGACGGCGTGCCCACGGGCGATACGTTCGACTTCTCGAAGACCTTGCCCTCGCGCGACCCGACGAATTCGTACGACGTCGTGGAGAAGACCACGTCGGCGTTCCTCGAAGGCAACCTGTCCGGCGAGAAGTGGTCGGGCAACCTCGGCGTGCGCCTGGTGCGCACCACCACGTATTCGGCGACGGCGTTCGACCAGATCCTGGCCATCGACGACCCGACGCCCAACGTCGCCACGTCCAGCCCCACGGTGACCTACAGCGACCCCAAGCCCGTGGCCGAACGCGGCTCGTACACCAAGGTGCTGCCATCGGCCAACTTCAGCTGGTGGGTGGACAAGTCGCTGCAGTTGCGCCTGGGCGCCGCCGAGGTGATGGCGCGGCCGTCGCTGGACAAGCTGGCGCCCACCCGCAGCGACACCACCATCGATCGCGTCTACACGATCACGATCGCCGGCAACTCCAAGCTGAAGCCGACCACGGCGCGGCAGGAGGACCTGTCGCTCGAGTGGTACTACAAGCCGAAGTCGGCGTTGACGATGGCGCTGTTCGCCAAGCAGATCAGCAACTTCGTGACCACGCAGACGGTCAACGACGTCGACATCGGCGTGCCCGGCTACCTGTACACGATCATCAGCCCGATCAACGGCGACCGCGGCACGGTGGCGGGCCTCGAGCTGGGCTTCCAGCACCTGTTCGACAACGGCTTCGGCGTGCGGATGCAGTACACGCGCAACAAGAGCAAGGCCTGGGTGCAGGGGAAGTACGTGGGGCAGCTGGAAGGCGTGGCGCCGTCCACGTCGTCGCTGGGCCTGCTGTACGAGAAGGATCGCGTCAGCGCCAGCCTGTCGTTCGACCACACCAGCAGCTACACGGTGGCGAGCTCCACCGAGGCCGGCTGGCCCAACATCGCGGCGCCCCTGATGTGGGTCACCGCCCCGGCGTCGTACGAGTTCGGCGACCACGTGAAGCTGTTCGTGGAGGGCAAGAACCTCTCTGACGCGCACTACCGCTCCGACCTGGGCCGCGCCGATGCGTCCTATGGGTATTCCGCCTGGGGTCGCACCGTGACCGCAGGCATCAGCCTGAAGCTTTGATTCCCTTCCCCGCCAGACAACCTCACCAGGAGATGCACGCATGACTTCACGTTGGCTTCGCACCACTCTCGCCATCGCCGCCGCGTCGCTCGCGACGGCGGCCCATGCCGTCACGCCGTGGACGCCGCATGTCAGCGACACCTGGCAGTGGCAGCTCACCGGCACGATCGACACCAGCTACAACGTCAGCGTCTACGACATCGACCTGTTCGTCGCCCCCGATGCCGTCATCGCGTCGCTGCACGCGCAGGGCCGGCACGTGGTCTGTTATTTCTCGGCGGGCAGCGGCGAGAACTGGCGTCCCGACTACGCCAGCTTCAAGCCGGCCGACCTGGGCAAGGCGCTGGACGGCTGGGCCGGCGAGAAGTGGCTCGACACGCGCTCCACGAACGTGCGCAACATCATGGCCGCCCGCCTCGACAAGGCGAAGGCGCGCGGCTGCGACGGCGTGGAGCCGGACAACGTCGACGGCTACACCAACAAGCCGGGCTTCCCGCTCACGGCCGCGACGCAGCTGGACTACAACCGCTTTCTTGCGACGGCGGCCCACGCGCGCGGCCTGAGGGTGGCGCTCAAGAACGACGTCGACCAGGTGACGACGCTCGCCGCCAGCTTCGACTTCGCCGTCAACGAGCAGTGCAACGAGTACAGCGAGTGCGACGCGTACTCGGCGTTCACCGGCGCCAACAAGCCTGTCTTCAACGCCGAGTACAAGGCGAAGTGGCACACCAGCGCCAGCGCACGCGCCACGATGTGCACCAAGGCCCGCGCGCAGAACCTGCGCACGCTGGTGCTGCCGCTGGCCCTCGACGACTCGTACCGCTACAGTTGCGACTGAGGCTGGGCCCCGGCACGCGTCGCCGTGCCTGCGGCGCGGCAACGCGTGCCGTCACGCGGCCGGGCGCGCCTGCAACTGGCGCTGGATGTTCCATACCAGCCCGATGGCCAGCAGCGTGGTGCCCACCACCACGTAGCCCACCTCCGGGAAATGCTCGATCCGCCCGTCGGCGCCTTGCGTGACGATGTGGCCGGCCACCAGCGAAGCGATGCCGCCCGACACCTGCTGGATGGACGCGCTGATCGCGTTGTACGCGCCGCGCTTCGTGGGTTCGGGCACCTGGCTCGACAGCGCCTGGAACGGGATCATGCGCGAGAAGATCCCCACGAACATCACCACGTTGATCAGCACCACGGCCGCCAGCGGCGTGGCGTCCATGTGCGTGTAGACCACCACCATCACGAGGGAGAGCACGCTGCCGAACAGGAACACGGGGAACTTGCCGAACTTGTCGGCGGCCTTGCCGATCAACGGCCCGAACACCATCGTGCAGATGCCCGTGAAGAAGTAGATGGTGGGCAGGTGGGCCAGGTCGATGCCGAGGTTGTGCACCAGGAACGCGCTGCTGAACGGCATCAGCATGAAGCCGCCGGTGGCCAGCAGCGTCACCGTGAGGAAGGCCAGCAGGTGGCGCGGCTCGCTGATGGTGTGCCACAGGTGCATGAACGGGCTGTGCTCCTGCGGCTTGCCCAGGTGGCTGTCCACCGGCTTGAGCTTGGCCGAGATCACCGCCAGGCCCGCCAGGCCCAGCACCGCCAGCACGATGAACGGCGCATGCCAGTTCCAGCGATTGGACAGGAACAGCCCGATCGGCAGGCCCAGCACCTGGCTGGCCGCGAACGCGGTCTGGATCAGGCCCATCACGCGGCCGCGCAGCGACACCTCGAACAGGTCGGTGGCGATGGCCAGCACCACCGAGCCGATGACGCCGCCGAACAGGCCGGTGAACACGCGCGCGGCCAGCAGCAGCCCGAAGGTGGGCGCCAGGCCGCACCACAGCGTGCCCACCAGGAAGCCCGCGTAGAAGAACATCAGGATCTTCTTGCGGTCGAAGCGGTCGGCGAAGCCGGCGGTGACGAAGCCCGACACGCCCGCGCTGAACGCGTACGCCGACACCACCAGCCCGAACTGCTTGGGCGAGATGGACAGCGCCGGCATGATCATCGCGCCCAGCGGCGCCATGATCATGAAGTCGAGGATGACGGCGAACTGCAGGAAAGCGAGCAGGCCGACCACGAACTTCTGGTACGGCGAGAAGCCGGCGGCGGGCGGAGTGGGGGGTGCGGGTGCCATGGATGAGGTCGTCTGTTGGGCCAACCCGCAATGGTCGTCGATATTGGCTTTCGGCGGACTTTCCTGTCGATGACGGTTCTGCCTGTCATCCTGCGCGTCGTCGCAGGATCCATCCCCCGCTCAGGCGCTCGCAGCAGGCTCCGGCGTGGCCGTCATCTGCCCCAGGCTCGCCACCAGGTCGCCGAAGCGCTCGCCTTGCACCACCACGTGCGAGCGGATGGCCTGCACGGCCTTCTCGGCATCGCCCTCGCGCAGCGCGTCGAGGATGGCCTGGTGCTCCTCGAACGAGCGCTGCGGGCGGTTGCGCACGCGCAGCTGCAGGCGCCGGTACGGACGCAGCTTGCGTTGCAGCGACGCCGACTGCTCGAACAGGAAGGTGTTGTGCGAGGCCGCGTAGATGGCGTAGTGGAAGCGCTCGTTGGCGTAGAAGTAGGCGTCGGCGTCGCGCGCGGCGGCCGAGCCGCGGCAGGCCTCGTGCGCGGCCTCGATCTCGGCCAGCTCGGCGTCCGACATGCGCCGCGCGGCCAGCCGGGCACACATGGCCTCCAGCTCGGCCATCACCTCGAACATCTCGATCAGCCGCTGCGGCGTCACCAGCGCGACCACGGTGCCGCGCTGCGGCCGCGTCTCCACCAGGCCCTCGCCCAGCAGCAGGCGCAGCGCCTCGCGGATGGGCGTGCGCGAGACGCCGAAGCGCGTGGCCAGGTCCACCTCGTCGAGGCGCGTGCCGGGCAACAGCTTGCCGGTGGCGATCTCTTCCTCGATCGATTCGCGCAGGCGTTCGGAGAGGCGGGTGGATGACATCGTTGCATTCTAGGAGTTACATCTTGTGTGCGCCTTGCGGGAAAGCATTGGACGAAATTCGGGTTGTCACCAGTACTTCCGTCATGTTGTGGATGCAAACTTACCAAAATTGTATTCACAACGGGCGGCGCCGGTGCTCCGACGCCCCGCGTCCCACGAAGGAGACTCCATGACGATCACCCGCCGCGCTCTCGTCCAGGCCGCTGCCGTCGCCGGCCTCGCGCCGCTGTCCGCCACGCTGCGGGCCCAGGACGGCACGCTCAAGATCTCGCACCAGTTCCCCAGCGGCACGATCGCCGAGGGCGACTTCCGCGACCGCCTGTGCCGGCGCTTCGCGGCCGACAGCGAGAAGCGCAGCAACGGCGCGTTGAAGGCGGCGGTCTATCCCGGCTCGTCGCTGATGAAGACGAACTCGCAGTTCTCGGCCATGCGCAAGGGCGCGCTCGACCTCAGCCTGGTGCCGCTGTCGTACGCCGGCGGCGAGGTGCCCGAGACCAACATCGGCCTGATGCCCGCGCTGGTGCCCAGCTACGAGGTGGGCGCCGCCTGGAAGACGGCCGAGGTAGGCAGGCTGCTGGCGAAGACGCTCGACGACAAGGGCGTGCTGATCGTCAGCTGGATCTGGCAGGGCGGCGGCGTGGCCAGCAAGAACGCGCCGCTGGTGGCACCTTCCGACG
>JACMOG010000527.1 GCA_014378125.1 Vitreoscilla sp.
CCTGGGCCGCGGCCTGGAGCCATCGCGACATGGGCGACTACCTGGGCGCCTACACGCCCGACTACACCCCCGGCGGCAAGTCGCACAAGGCGTGGGAAGAAGACCGCAAGGCGCGCATCGTGCCGCGCAAACGCATCGCGGTCGAGATCTCCGACCTGCAGGTCAGCGTCACGGGCGACAAGGCCAAGGCGCACTTCAAGCAGACCTACGAATCCGACTCGCTGACCACCTCCGGACACAAGACCCTCGATCTGGTGCGCTCGCCCTCGGGCAAGTGGCTGATCAAGCAGGAGTCGGTCGGCGGATGACGATGGAAGACGACGCACGCTCCGCGTCAACGAAGGCGTCCCGCCGCCCGCGCTGGCCGCGCACGGCGGTGGCGCTGGGCTCCCTCGCGGTGGCCGGCGCCGGCCTGCTGGCCAGCACCGAGCTGCACGGCATTCCTTCTCTGCATGCCACGCCGCAGGCGCAGCGCGCGGCCATCGGCGCCACCATCGCGCTGGCCGACGACGCCCCGCCGCCGCCCACGCGCTCGCTCATGGCCGCGCCGACCGGCGCACGCGCGCTGCCGCCGGGCTCGCCGTTCATCGGCGCGTTCAAGGGCTCGCCCGAGAGCCGGCTGATCGGCATCTATCGCGCCATCGGCCAGCAGCAGACCGACGTGGCCCTCGACGCCGCCGCCGCGCTCACGCACGACGTGCCCGGCTTCCGCCTGGCGCAGCTGGTGTACGCCGACCTGCTGGCCGCGCGCACCGGCAACACCGCGGGCTTCGGCGCCACGGGCGCAGCCTCGGTGTCCAGCCCCGCCGTCGTCGCCGAGATCGGCGAGCTCCACGACGAGGCCGTGCAGCGCCTGCACGCGCTCCAGGAACGCCCGCCCGCCGGCCAGGTGCCGGCCGAGTTCATCATGCTGCCCAAGGCGATCCACCACGCGATCGCCGTCGACACCACGCGCTCGCGGCTCTACCTGTTCGAGAACGGCGCGCAGGGCCTGCGGCTGGTCAGCGACCATTACGTGTCGGTGGGCAAGCAAGGCGTCGACAAGACCATGGAGGGCGACCAGCGCACGCCGCTGGGCGTGTACTTCGTGTCCGACCGCGTGGGCCAGGGCTCGCTCGGCGAGGCCTTCGGCGCCGGCGCCATGCAGCTGAACTACCCCAACCTGCTCGACCAGCTGCACGGCCGCACCGGATCGGGCATCTACGTGCACGGCGTGCCGTTCAACACCTACTCGCGCCCGCCCAAGGATTCCGACGGCTGCGTCACGCTGGCCAACGACGAGCTGGTGATGCTGATGAACACCGTGCCCATCCACGACACGCCGGTGATCATCACGCGCCAGACCCACTGGGTGAGCGACGACGCCATCCGACAGCACCGCGCCGAGATCCTGGACGCCGTCAACCACTGGCAGAGCGTCCGTGCCCGCGACGACAACGGCGCGCTGCAGGCGTTCTACGCGCCCGGCGCCGCCCCGCCCACCCCGGCCGCGCCGCCGGTGCCGCCGCCGCAAGCCACCGTGGTGATGATCCGCGGCAAGCGCCACGTCATCCCGCCACCCGCGGTGCCGCCGCGCGACCCGATCTCGTTCGACAACCTCAGCGTGATGACGTGGTCCGACGCCAAGGAGACCATGGTCGTCACGTTCAACGAGCGCGGCACGCGTTCGCACCGCGAGACCTCGCTGCGGCAGTATTGGGAGCGCGACGCGTCCAAGTGGAAGATCGTGGCCGAGGGCACGGTTCGCTGAACCTTGGTGTTTGCCCGCCGTTGCGCCTGTTGCACCTGACGGGCACGCCGAATGCCGAGAGGATGGGAATCCACAAGAGGAGTCCCGCCATGAAGTTTCGCAAGGCCCCCGAACTGCTCGCCGTCGCCGTCACCGTGGCCGCGGTGTTTTCCACCTTCTCCGTGGGCGCCATCTCCGCCAACGCGCCGGCGCAGACGCCCGCCGAGCAGCGTTACACGCAGGACCATGCCGACTGCATGGCCGGCAAGACGGCCGAAAGCCAGAAGACCTGCCTGAAGGAAGCCGGCGCGGCGCTGCAGGCCTCGCGCGCGCACGAACTGAAGACGCCCTCCAGCGCGCAGATGGCCGCCAACGAGCGCAAGCGCTGCGAGGCGCTGTCGGGTGACGACAAGGCCGACTGCCTCAAGCGCGCGGCCGGCGTCGACACCACCGTGTCGGGCAGCGTCGCCGCGGGCGGCGACCTCAAGGAAACCACCACGGTGATCCCCGGCACGCCGGGCACCGACAGCGGGGCCGGCCCGGCGACGCTGCCGCCCAAGCCCGGCAACTGACACGGCGTCCTGCCGCCAACGCCCGTCCTGAGGGGCCAGGCCCCTGGTCTTTCGAGGCCCCGTACCGGCGCTCACCCCGCCAAATCCGCTTCTCGTCGCAACGGCGTCGCCGACCCGTACGCGGCGGTCGCGGCGTGGCTAGACTAGCCCTCGCCACGGCGCCACGAGCGCCGGCACTTCTTTTACCGGCGTCACCGCGCCCCGTACCAGGCCGTTCATGCATTCCTCGACGAAGACCCTGCGCCACCTGCTGGTGGCTTCCTCCCTGCCCGCACTCGTGGGCGCCGTCCAGGCAGCCGACGCGCCGCCGGCCAATCCACTGCTCCTCCAGAGCACCTTGCCGCTGCACTTTCCACGCTTCGACCAGATCCACGACGGTGACTTTCTCCCGGCGTTCGAACAAGGCATCGCCGAACACCGCAAGGAGATCGAGGCCATCGCCTCGAACCCGGACAAGCCGACCTTCGACAACACCATCGTCGCGATGGAACGCGCGGGCCGCACGTTGGGCCGCGTGGAGGCCATCTTTTCCAACCTGGCCAGCTCCAACACCGACCCGGCGCTGCAGGACGTCCAGCGCCAGATGGCACCCCGGCTCGCCGCGCACCAAGACCAGGTCAATCTCGACCCGCGCCTGTTCGCACGCATCGACACGCTGTACCAGCAGCGCGATTCGCTGGGCCTCGATGCCGAATCCGCGCGACTGCTGTGGCGCTTCCACCAGGACTTCGTACGCGCCGGCGCGCAGTTGTCCGACGCCGACAAGGCAAAGCTGCGCGCGCTCAACACCGAGCTCGCGACGCTGCAGATCACGTTCGAGCAGAACACGCTGAAGGAGCGCGGCGCGTCGGCCGTCACGTTCGACACGCGCGCCGAGCTCGCCGGACTCAGCGACATGGAGATCAAGAACGCGGCCGATGCGGCGACCCAGGCCGGCAAGCCGGGCAAGTTCCTCATCGAGCTGGTCAACACCACCGGCCAGCCGGTGCTCACCAACCTCACGAGCCATGCGTCGCGCATGAAGGTGATGGCCGCGTCGCTCGCGCGCGGCAGCCGCGGCGGCGAGTTCGACAACCGCGCCGTGGTCGCCAAGCTCGCGCGCAAGCGCGCGGAACGTGCCGCGCTGTTGGGCTACCCCACCCACGCGGCTTTCCAGCTCGCCGAGCAGACGGTGGGCACCGTGGACGTGATGAACAGGATGCTGGCGCAGATGGCCGTGCCGGCGGTCGCCAACGCGCGCAAGGAGGCCGCACAGCTGCAGTCCATGGTCGACGCCGAGCACGGCGGCTTCCAGCTCCAGGCCGCCGACTGGGCGTTCTACGCCGAGAAGCTGCGCAAGGCGCAATACGCGTTCGACGAGTCGCAGATCAAGCCGTACTACGAGCTGGATCACGTGGTGCTGGACGGCGTGTTCTTCGCGGCCAACAAGCTGTACGGGCTCACGTTCAAGGAGCGCCACGACCTGCCGGTGTACGAGCCGAGCGTGCGCGTGTTCGATGTCTTCGACCAGGACGGCAAGCCGCTTGCGATCTTCATCGGCGACTACTACGCACGTCCCAACAAGAACGGCGGGGCCTGGATGAGCGAGTACGTCGCCCAGGACGGCCTGACCGGCGACAAGCCGGTGATCGTCAACAACCTCAACATCCCGAAGCCGTTGCCGGGCGAGCCGACGCTGCTGACGCAGGACGAGGTGACCACCGCGTTCCACGAGTTCGGCCATGCGCTGCACGGCATGTTGTCGCACGTGAAGTACCCACGCCTGGCCGGCACCTCGGTACCGCGCGACTTCGTCGAATACCCGTCGCAGTTCAACGAGATGTGGGCGACCTATCCCGAGGTGCTCAAGAACTTCGCGAAGGACTACAGGACGGGTGCACCCGTTCCCCAGGCGCTGCTCGACAAAGTGCAGGCCGCGTCGAAGTTCGACCAGGGCTTCGCGACGACCGAATACCTGTCGGCGACGCTCCTCGACCAGGCCTGGTACCAGGTGCCCGCCGCCCAGGTGCCGCAGCCGGCCGACGTGACCCGCTTCGAGGCCGCGGCGCTGCACCGCGTGGGCCTGGACTTCGCGCCCGTTCCGCCGCGCTACCGCAGCACCTACTTCTCGCATGCCTTCGCAGACGGCTATTCGGCCGGGTACTACTCGTATATCTGGAGCGAGGTGCTGGCCGCCGACTCGACGGCCTGGGTCCTCGCGCACGGCGGACTCACGCGCCAGAACGGCGACCACATCCGCGACACGATGCTGTCGCGCGGCGGCAGCGACGACGCGCTGACGCTGTTCCGCAACCTGACCGGGGCCGGGCCGGACATCGTTCCGCTGCTGAAGAAGCGCGGGCTCGACGCGGCGGAGTGAACCTCCGGGCAGTCACCCTGCCGGCCTGCCGCGCTTTGAGGGATGATTCGCGCCTCGTCCACGAGGAGATCCTTTGAACGCAGTCATTCCATCCAACCGCGAGCTGACGCTGCGCGGCGTCGTGCTCGGCCTGCTCATCACGGTGCTGTTCACGGCAGCCAACGTCTACTTCGGCCTCAAGGCGGGCCTGACCTTCGCCACGTCGATCCCGGCGGCGGTCATCTCCATGGCCCTGCTGCGCCGTGCGCGCGGCGTGACCATCCAGGAGAACAACATCGTGCAGACGGTGGCGTCGGCGGCCGGCGCCATCTCCTCCATCATCTTCGTGCTGCCGGGCCTGGTCATGGTCGGGTGGTGGAGCGGCTTCCCCTACGTCACCTGCGTCGTCATCTGCGCCATGGGCGGCGTGCTCGGCGTGACCTACTCGATCCCGCTGCGCCGCGCGCTCGTGACGACGTCCGACCTGCCCTACCCCGAGGGCGTGGCCTGTGCCGAGGTGCTCAAGGTGGGTGCGGGAGGCGACGGCGCGGCGGCGGACAACCGCGCCGGCCTGCTCGCCATCGTCTGGGGCGCGGTCGCCTCTGCGGGTTTCCAGGCGGTGGTCGCCACGCAGGTGTTCGCCGCCGACGTGCTGGGCTACTTCCGACTCAGTCGCAGCAGCAACGCGGCCACGGGCGTCGACGTCGGCCTCTCGCTGGCCCTGCTGGCCGTGGGTCATCTTGTCGGACTGTGGGTGGGCGTGGCCATGCTGGTGGGCGTGCTGATCTCCTGGGCCGGCGCCGTGCCGGTGCTCACGAGCCTGCTGCCTTTCGACGGCAGCGCCGACGTGGCCGCGGTCGCGAACCACGTCTGGGCCAAGCAAGTACGTTTCATCGGCGCGGGCACCATCGCCGTGGCCGCCGTGTGGACGCTGTTCAAGCTCTTCAAGCCGGTCGCCAACGGCCTGGCCTCGGCCATGGCCGCCTCCCGGGTGCGCAGGTCGGGCCAGGGAGCCACGCTGCCGCGCACCGAGCAGGACCTGCCGATCGGCTGGGTCGCCGGCGTCACCCTCGCCTGCCTCGTGCCCATCGGCTGGCTCCTGGCGAACATGAGCACAAGCTCGGGCATGGGCTCGGCCACCGTCATCCTCGTGACCGGCGGCATCGCGTTCATCGCCCTGATGAGCTTCTTCGTGGCGGCCGTGTGCGGCTACATGGCCGGCCTGATCGGCTCGAGCAACAGCCCGCTCTCGGGCGTGGCGATCATCGTGGTCATCGCCGCGGCGATGCTGATCGCCCTGGTCGTCAAGCCCATGCTGCCTGCCGGCGCCTCCCAGGCGCTGGTGGCGTTCACGCTGTTCGTCACGGCGGTCGTCGTCGCCGCGGCCACGGTCGCCAACGACAACCTCCAGGATCTCAAGACCGGCCAGCTGGTGGACGCCACGCCGTGGCGCCAGCAGGTGGCGCTGGCCATCGGCACGGTGGCCGGGGCCCTCGTGATCCCGCCGGTGCTGGACCTGCTGCAGAAGGCCTACGGTTTCGCCGGCGCGCCGGGCGCCAGCGCCACCAAGGCCCTGGCCGCGCCGCAGGCGGCGCTGATCTCGGCCCTGGCCAAGGGCGTGCTGCAGGGCGACCTGGACTGGAGCCTGCTGGGCAAAGGTGCGGTGCTTGGCGTGGTGGTGATCGCCATCGACGAGGCGATCCGCCGCCTGCGCAAGCCCGGCAGCCCCGCGCAACTGCCGCCGCTGGCCGTGGGCCTGGGCATCTACCTGCCCATGTCGACGACCCTGATGGTCGTCATCGGCGCGTTCGTCGGCTGGGCCTGGGAGCGCCGGGCCGACGCCTCCGCCCGGCCCGCATCGCGCAAGCAGCTCGGCGTACTGCTGGCCAGCGGCATGATCGTCGGCGAAGGCCTGTTCGGCGTGGCGCTGGCCGCGCTCACCGTCTTCAGCGGCAAGGATGCGCCGCTGGCGCTCGTCGGCGACAGTTTCGCGGGGGCCGCGCTCTGGCTCGGCGGCATCGGCTTCGTGCTGGCCGCGGGCGCGCTCTATCGCTGGCTGGGGCGGACGAGCGACCGGGTGGCGGTGTAGAGGGCGATGAAAGACGGAAGCCCGCGCAAGGCGGGCTTCCACACATCGTTCGCGGCGTCGACGGCAGGCCGCGCCGGCGCTCTTACTTCATCGTGTAGCTTTGCAGTGCGGTGTCGACGGCGTAGTTCTTCGTGCTGTCCCAGTACGTGAAGCTGTACGTGACGACATCCTGCGTTTTCAGCCCATTGATCAGGTAGCTGTTGGTGGTGCCGCTGAGGGTCATCCGCACGTTCTGCTGAGGGCCGTTGTTGACCATGTAGTGCACGTCGGCCCAACTGCCGGTGGTCGTGTTGAGCTGCAGCGTCGTGGCCGAGGTCTGCGTGATGGACGTCGGGCCGCTGGGCTGCGTCGGTGCGGTCGTGCCCGAGTCCCAGACGATGTCGTCGATCGCGAACTGGAACGTCGAGGCCGGCATGGTCGAATCGTTCGCGACCATGAACATGTCGTGCAGGGGTTGCAGCGCGGCTGCCGGACCGGCCAGGACGCTGACGGGAATCGTCGCCTGCGCCCAGTCACCGTTGCGCACCAGTCCATACGTGGTCGTGTTGGCCGGGAAGCTCACCCAGTTCTGGTTGGTGTAGGTGTCGCCCACGCCGACCTTGAAGGCCACGTTCGCCGGGATCTTGATCCGGAACGACATCTTGCCGTTTCGGAAGTTCGTCATGTCGTGGATGTCGCGCGACTGGATGCCGCCGCCGAACCACTGGCCGGGCGCGGTGTAGGCCCAGGCGATGTCGTTGCTGCCTTCGTACGGCGCGATGTTGCCGGCCGCCATCGACGCGCTGTTCCACAGGTAGATGTCGGAACTCGTTCCGGCCACCAGCTTGTTGGTCACGGCGGTGTTGTCGGTGAAGACGCCGAACTTGCCGGTCTCGGGAACGATCTGGTTGCCCAGCTTGACGGTGCCCTTGCCATCGAGCTGGTAGACGCGCACATAGTCGACGTACATCGTGCCCGGCAGCGGCGCGGTCACCTGGGCAGGCGTTGCGGCGTCCGTGAAATTGCCGCCGACGGCCAGGTTCAGCAGCAGGTAGAACGGCGCCTGCAGCGCCGTCGAATTGACCGGCAGCGGAGCGTTGTACATGTCATGCTCGACCCCGTTGTCGACGATCGTGAAACGCATCTGCGTCTCGGTCCAGTACAGGCGATACGTGACGAAGCGGTTGGCGAGCGACGACGGCGCCACGTAGTAGCTCTTGGTCTGCCACGAGGTCGAGGCGGCGCACGACTCGTTGCCGGTGACGCAGGCCGCCTTCTGGTACGTGATCACGTTCGAGCCGACGAAATTGTTCGCCGACGGGGCACCGGCCGCCGACCACGAGGCCTGCTTGTGGCCCTGCTCCATCATGTCGATCTCGCCCTTGGTCGGCCACGCCTGCGCGGTGGTTCCCAGCAGCCAGGCGGCCGGCCACAGGCCCGTCTGCACGTTCGGCGCGGCCAGGCGCACTTCGATCATGCCGTACTGCACCTGCACCTTGTTGTACGAGTCGAGCTTGCCCGAGGTGAACTGGCTGCTGCCGGCCACTTCCCGGCGCGCCTGGATGGCCAGGGCGCGGGTGCCGGGTTCGAACGGAACGTTGACGATGGACAGGTTGTTCGGGCTATAGGATTCCAGCTCGGCATTGCCGTAGCCGCACAGGCCGATCTGGCAACCATCGCCGTTGTACGGCGTCCATACGTTCGTGTTCACCGCGGTGCCGTTGAACTCCTCGGACCACAGCAGTGACCCGATGGTCGGACTGGTGACGCTGGCGCTCGCCTGCGCGGCGCAGGCCAGCAGCAGGCTCGCGGCCGCGCTCCGGGCCACCAGGGATTTTCCAAACGATTGATCGATCTTCATGTTGTCTCCTGAATCTTCTCGATGGCGAGAATATTGAGTCGGGGCAGCTCTCCGGCCGCCGGGATGCGCCAGCTTGGTGACGCTGGTCTCGAATGTCTGTAGTCGAGCTGCTCTTGAACACATTCCAAGGATCGGCGAATTGGCCGACTCCTTATGAAAGCGCTTTCACAAGCGATTGGCGCAAATGTAGTCCGACTCAAAACCGCCGTCAACGGATTCGATGGATCCAAGCCATAGGAATTACCCGCGAGCTGCAGGCTGATCCAGATCGACTCGTGTCGCTCTGTCGAGTCAGGCCCCGTCGGGGCCTGACCCCTTCGCCTACTTGCGTTGCGGCGGCAGGTCCGTGCAGCTGCCGTGCGCCACCTCGGCGGCCAGTCCGATGGACTCGCCCAGCGTCGGGTGCGGGTGGATCGTGCGGCCGATGTCCACCGCGTCGGCGCCCATCTCGATGGCCAGCGCGATCTCGCCGATCATGTCGCCGGCGTTCATGCCGACGATGCCGCCGCCCACGATCTGGTGCGTCTTCTCGTCGAACAGCAGCTTGGTCTGGCCCTCGTCGCGGCCGTTGGCGATGGCGCGGCCGGAGGCCGACCACGGGAACAGGCCCTCCTTGCCCGCGATGCCCTGCGCCCTGGCCTGGTCCTCGGTCAGCC
>JACMOG010000528.1 GCA_014378125.1 Vitreoscilla sp.
CCCCCGGGCCGCAGCGCCGGGTCGAGGAACCGAACGCCCACCATGGTCGGCGCGTCGACCAGCCCCAGGCACGGCAGCGTGACGCGGAACTGCGCGCCCTGCCCCGGCCCGGCGCTGCTGGCCACCACCTCGCCGCCGTGCTGCTGCACCAGGCGCTGCACCAGCGTCAGGCCCACGCCGAGGCCGCCCTGCGTGCGGTCGAGGGCGGGCTTGCCCTGCTCGAACAGTTCGAACACGTGCGGCAGCAGCTCGGCGTCGATGCCGATGCCGTCGTCGCTGACCTCCAGCACCGCGAACTCGCCGTCGGCCTGCTCGGCGTGCCGCACGTCGACCGCGATCGCGCCGCCCTCGGGCGTGTACTTGATCGCGTTGGACAACAGGTTGTTGACGATCTGGGCCAGCCGCGTGGCGTCCCCATCGAGGTTCAGCGCCCTGCCCGGCAACGACACGGCCAGCGACTGGCGGCGCTTGTCGATCAGGTCGCGTTGCGAGTCCAGGCACTGCGACACCAGCGTCACCAGGTCGAGGCACTGCGTCTGCAGCACCACCTTGCCCTGGCTGATGCGGGCCACGTCGAGCAGTTCGTCGACCAGCCGCGTGAGCTGGCGCACCTGGCGATCGGTGACGTCGGCGGCCCAGCGCACCTTGGCCTCGGCCGGCGCGGCCAGGCGGATCAGTTCGACGGCGTTGCGGGTCGGCGCGAGCGGATTGCGCAGTTCGTGCGCCAGCATCGCCAGGAACTCGTCCTTGCGGCGGCTGGCCTCCTCGAGGCGCTGCTCGGCCTGGCGCCGTTCGGCGATCTCCACCTGCAGCGCGCCGTACAGGCTCGCGGTGGCGAAGGCGATCGCCGCGCGCTCGGCCACTTCGTCGAGCAGCGCGGCGGACAGCGGCGTGAGCTCGCCGTCGATCCACAGTCCGCCCAGGAACCGGTCGCCGTGGGCCAGCGGCAGCATCTGCAGCGCGCCGTCCAACAGCGCGGGCGCCTGTGCCTGCGCGTGAGCGTCGGACGACACCTCCACCGCCTGGCGCAGCAGCGCGAAGTGCGCGCTGGGCAGCGCCGCCGGCGCCAGGTCGACGCTGGCCGCGTCGTCCTCGGACAGGCTGGAGCGCGTGGCCGCCTGCGTGATCACGCCGCGCTCGTCCACCAGCGCCACGGTGGCGTTGGGCGCCAGCGCCGGCACCACGTGGGCCAGCAGCGCGTGCATGCCCTCGCGCAGGTCGAGCACGCCGCTGAGCGCGTGGCTGAGGCCGGCCAGCAGGCTCGAGCGGCGCGTCGACTCCTCGGCCACGCGCAGCGCCGCCTCGGACGCCGCCAGCGCGATGCGTTCCTCGGCCTGGCGAGCGATTCGGCGTTGCAGGATGTGCAGCTCCACGAACACGCGGATCTTCGAGCGCAGCACCTCGGGCACCACGGGCGAGGGAATGTAGTCGACGGCCCCCAGCGAGTAGCCGCGCGCGGTCTGCATCTCGTCGGCGTACGAGGTGATGAAGATGATGGGCGTGTGCGCGGCCCGCTTGTAGCTGCGGATCAGCGCGGCCGTCTCGAAGCCGTCCATGTCGGGCATGTTGACGTCGAGCAGGATGACCGCGAAGTCGCGCCGCAGGATCTGGCGCAGGGCGTCGGCACCGGAACGCGCGAACACGAGGTTCTGGTTCAGGTCGCCCAGCACCGTTTCGAAGACCAGCAGCTTCTCGGGCAGGTCGTCCACGATGAGGATGTCGGCGCGCTCGGCCGCCTCGTCGAGCGCTCCGAAGCCCGTGGTGGACCGCGTGTCGAGCGCGTTCAGCGCGGGCGTCTCGCTCGCGACTGCGTTGGAGCTTCCGCTTGCGCTTCCGCTTGCGCTTCCGTAAGTTACCGGCACAGCCACCCCCTCAGGACGGACATCAGGTGGCGTGGATCCACCGGCTTGGAGATGTAGTCCCAGGCACCCGCCTCGATGCACTTCTGGC
>JACMOG010000529.1 GCA_014378125.1 Vitreoscilla sp.
ATCATGTCGCGCAGCACGTCGAGGGCGTCGTGCTGCAGCAGCCGCAGGTTGGTGAGTTCGCGTTCCTGGATGCGCTGCAGCAGCGCGCCCACGCCGGGCGTATGCACCTCGATGCCGATGAAGTTGTCCTGCGGTCGCGCGGCGGCGATCTGCGCGGTGGCGTCGCCCATGCCGAAGCCGATCTCCAGCACCGTGGGCGCATGGCGGCCGAACGTCTGCTCGAAGTCGAGCCGGGCGTCGGCATACGGCAGCACGTACAGCGGCGCCAGCAGTTCCATCGCCTTGACCTGGCCGCTGCCCATGCGGCCGGCGCGCAGCACGAAGCTGCGGATGCTGCGGCGCGGATGCGGGCTGGCGGCCGGCGTCGCGGAGTCGTCGGCGGGCGCGTCGGCGGCGTCGGGGCGGGGATCTGGAGTCATCGGGAGGCGGGCTGGGCAGGCGTCGAGGTCGACGCTCGCAGGATGCGGCATTTTGCCCGAAGCCCATCGCGGCATCGCTGGCGTCTTTCCGCGCGCAGTCGCGGAATCCACGCGCGCTGCGGCGTCATTCACCAGCGTGGATCCTGCGACTTCGCGCAGGATGACCCGCGGGTCACTGCCGGTGCGTGGCCGCCAGGATCTGGTCGTAGGTGCCGCCGTCGTCGAAATGGGTCTTCTGGGCCGACTTCCAGTTGCCGAAGACCTCGTCGACGGTGAACGTGTCCACCTTCGGGTACTCCTTGGCGTGCGCCGCGAGCACCTTGGCGTTGCGCGGGCGCAGGCCGTGCTTCGCGGCGATCTCCTGGCCTTCGTCGGAGTAGAGCCACTGCAGGTAGGCCTCGGCCTCCTTGCGCGTGTGCTTGCGGTCCACCACCTTGTCCACCACCGACACCGGGTTCTCGGCCAGGATGGTGCGCTTCGGGTACACCACCTCGAAGCTGTCGCCGAACTCGGCCTTGATCAGGTCGACCTCGCTCTCGAATGTGACCAGCGCGTCGCCGATGGCGCGCTGCGCGAACGTGGTGGTGGCCGCGCGGCCGCCGCCGTCGAAAACCGGCACGTTGGCGAACATCTTGCCCACCTGTTCGCGTGCTTGCGCCGGCGTGCCGCCGGCCTTGATGACGCTGCCCCAGGCGGCGAGGTAGGTGTAGCGGCCGTTGCCGGAGGTCTTCGGGTTGGGAATCACCACGCTGACGCCGGCGCGCGCCAGGTCGGCCCAGTCGTGCAGGCCCTTGGGGTTGCCCTTCTTGACCAGGATCACCGGCACCGAGGTGGTGGGCGCGCTGTTGTTGGGCAGGCGCGTGGCCCAGTTGGCCGGCAGCAGGCCGCCGCGGTCGGCCAGCACGTCGATGTCGGTGGCCTGGTTCATCGTGACCACGTCGGCCTCGGGGCCGTCGAGCACGCTGCGCGCCTGCTTGCTTGAGCCGCCGTGCGACTGGTTGACGACGATCGTCTCGCCGCCCGCCTGCTTCCAGTGCGCGATGAAGGCCGCGTCGTAGTCCTTGTAGAACTCGCGCGCCACGTCGTAGCTCACGTTGAGCAGCGTGACGGGCGCGGCATGGGCGGCAAGCGCGGCGCCGGCGAGGGCGGCCAGGATGAGGGGACGGACGGCGAAACGCATGCGGCACTTTCGAAAGCTTGGGGACAGCCTCTGATCGTACCGGCCCGGCATGTCACCTCATCGGCGACGGGGATGCATATGGTTGCTCGGAAAACTCATGACGCCAGCATCTTCTTCCGCACGTCAGGCAGCAGGATGGCGACGACGCCCAGCAGCGGCAGGAACGCGCAGAGGCTGTAGACGACGTCGATGCCGCGGGAGTCGGCCAGCAGCCCCAGTGCCGCGGCGCCCAGGCCCCCCATGCCGAAAGCGAAGCCGAAGAACAGGCCCGAGACCGCGCCCACCTTGCCGGGGATCAGCTCCTGCGCATACACGAGGATCGCGGAGAACGCCGACGACAGGATCAGGCCGATCAGGATCGTGAACGTGGTGGTCCAGAACAGGTCCACGTGCGGCAGCGCCAGCGCGAACGGTGCCACGCCCAGGATCGAGCCCCAGATCACCGGCTTGCGGCCGATGCGGTCGCCCACCGGGCCGCCGATGAGGGTGCCGGCGGCCGACGCGGCCAGGAAGACGAACAGGTGCATCTGCGCCGACTGCACCGTGAGGCCGAACTTGCCGATCAGGTAGAACGTGTAGAACGTGCTGATGCTGGCGATGTAGAAATACTTCGAGAAGATCAGCACCAGCAGCACGCACACCGCGCCGGTGACCTGGCGCCGGGTGAGCGTGGTGGCGGCGACGCGCAGCGCGCCCTTGGCCGCGGCCACGTGATGCGTGGCGTACCACTTGCTCACCTGCAGCAGCAGCACGATGCCCACCAGCGCCACCAGGCCGAACCAGGCCACGCTGCCCTTGCCGTGCGGCACGATCACCGCCGCGGCCACCAGCGGGCCGAGCGCGCTGCCGGTGTTGCCGCCCACCTGGAACAGCGACTGCGCCAGGCCGTGCTGGCCGCCGGAGGCCATGCGCGCGATGCGCGACGACTCGGGATGGAAGATGGACGGGCCCGTGCCCACCAGCGCCGCGGCCAGCAGCACGGCCTGGAAGTTGGGCGAGTACGCCAGCAGGATCAGCCCGCACAGCGTGAACGTCATGCCGATGGGCAGCGAGCGCGGCAGCGGCTTCCTGTCGGTGTACAGGCCCACCAGCGGCTGGAACAGCGAGGCGGTGAGCTGGTAGGTGAGGGTGATCAGGCCGATCTGCGCGAAGCTGAGCGAGAACTCGCCCTTCAGGATCGGGTAGATGGCAATGATCAGCGACTGCATCATGTCGTTGATCAGGTGGGCGGTGCTGATCGCGCCCAGCACGCCGAACGAGGCGCGGGCGGGCTGGGGCGGGCGAGGCAGGGCGGCGGCGGTCGTGGACATGGGTGATCGAGGGCAAGGGCGATGCGGATGCACGATGTTAGGAATAACATCGATGCCTGTCTCTCGCTAATCGGGCGTCGATCCGTGCGAAAGGGACATTACCGCCCATGCCCCGACGCGACGCCTATCTCAACCCGCAGATCCTCTCCACGATCGACGCCAGCACCCAGCCGGTGTACACGCGCGCCACCGACTACCCCGAGGGCCACGTCGTCGACTGGCACGTGCACGCGCGCGGCCAGCTCGTCTATGCCGTGCACGGCGTGATGATGGTGAAAGCCGGTGGCGGGGTCAAGGCCGGAGGCGGGGTGAGGGCCGGAGGCGGGGTGGCGGCCGAGGGCGGCCAGTGGATCGTGCCGCCCACCCGCGCCATCTGGATGCCCGCCGGCGTGGCGCACCTCATCCGTTGCGTGGGCGTGGTGCACATGCGCAGCCTCTACATCCGGCCCGACGTGGCGGCGAGCCTGCCGCCTCAGGCGCACGCGGTGGGCGTGTCGCCGCTGTTGCGCGAGCTGATCCAGGCGGCCGTGGAGGTGGAGCGGGACTACGCGGAGGCATCGCGCGACGGCCGCCTGATGCGCCTGATGCTCGACGGGCTTCACGCGCTGCCGGTGCTGCCGCTGCACCTGCCGCAGCCGGCCGACGAGCGGCTGCGACGCATCTGCGAGCGCATTGCCGCGCAGCCCGACGACGTCTCCACGCTGTCCGACTGGTCGGCCGCGCTGGGCGTCGACGCCAAGACCATCCAGCGCCTGTTCGCGCGCGAGACGGGCATGACGTTCGGCCAATGGCGCCAGCAGGCGCGCCTGCTGCACGGGCTGGAGCGCCTGGCCCTCGGCGACAAGGTGGTGGAGGTGGCGCTGGCGCTGGGCTACGACAGCCCGAGCGCGTTCGCCGCGATGTTCAAGCGCCAGTTCGGGGAGCCGCCGAGCGCGTTCTTCCGCTGACGCCGCGTACTTGAGCGCGCGTTCCGTAGGGAGCTCTTGATGGCTTGCGCGGTGTCGCGGGCTCCCGACTGTGCTCCAGGGAGACACCTCCGATAACGGGACAGACCAACCTGGAGCTCGTCCCATGAAACTCACCGACCTGCGCGTGAAGACCAAGCTGATGCTCGGCTTCGCAGTGATCGCCGCCATCGTCCTGCTGGTGTCGGCGCTGTCGCTGCATTCGCTGAGTGCGTCCAACGCCCGCTTCTCCGACTACCTGTCCGGCGTGGGGACGCGCGAGCGCCTCGCCACCGACGTTCGCGGCGCCGCGATGCGACGCGCGATCGCCGCCCGCAACCTGGTGCTGGTGACGGAGGCCGGCGACGTCGCCGTCGAGAAGGCCGCCGTGCTGAAGGCCGATCCCGACGTCGACACGGCGGTGACGGCCCTGAAGGCCGCGGTCGCCCAGGCGACGGACGTCACCGAGCGCGATCGCTCGCTGCTGGCCGAGATCGACCGGATCGAGGCGAAGTACAGCGAGATCGCGCACGACATCGTCGGCAAGGCGCTGGCGGGGCAGAAGGACGCCGCGATCACGCGGATGAACCTCGACTGCCGCCCCACGCTCGTGGCGCTGTTGAAGGCGACCAACGACTACATCGCCTATGACCAGGAGCTGTCCCACGAACGCGTGAAGATCGCCGAGGCCAGCTTCGCCACCGACCGCATGACCATGCTGGCCGTCAGCAGCGCCGCCGTGCTGATCGCGCTGGCGCTGGGCTGGCAGCTCGCCTCGGCGGTCACCCGCCCCCTGGAACGCTGCGTGGTGCTGGCCGAGGCCGTCGCCAACGGCGACCTCAGCTCCGACATCGTGGTGGACCGCAACGACGAGACGGGCAAGCTGCTCGCCGCGCTGAGCCGCATGAACGTCAGCCTGGTGACGATGGTGGGCCAGGTGCGCCTGTCGGCCGAAGGCATCGCCACCGCGTCGTCGGAGATCGCCTCGGGCAACCACGACCTGTCGAGCCGCACCGAGCAGCAGGCCAGCGCGTTGCAGCAGACCGCCGCGTCGATGCAGCAGATGACCTCCACCGTGCAGCAGAGCGCCGACAGCGCCCGTGCCGCCGGCCAGCTGGCCGCCGCGGCCGGGGACGTCGCCGGCAAGGGCGGCGCGGTGGTCCAGCGCGTGGTGACCACGATGAGCGACATCAGCGCGTCCAGCAAGAAGATCGCCGACATCATCGGCACCATCGATGGCATCGCCTTCCAGACCAACATCCTCGCCTTGAACGCTGCGGTGGAAGCCGCCCGTGCCGGCGAACAAGGCCGCGGCTTCGCGGTGGTGGCAAGCGAAGTGCGGGCCCTGGCGCAACGCAGCGCCGAGGCCGCGAAAGAGATCAAGGCGCTGATCGGCGCATCGGTCGACAAGGTCGAACTCGGCGCCCGGTTGGTGGGCAATGCCGGTGAGACGATGAACGAGATCGTGATGAGCGTTCAGCGCGTGACCGACATCATTGCCGAGATCACCGCCGCGGCTTCCGAGCAAAGCGATGGCATCGGCCAGGTGAGCACCGCGGTCTCGCAGCTCGACCAGATGACGCAGCAGAACGCAGCGCTCGTCGAAGAGTCGGCCGCTGCTGCCGAAAGCCTGCGCAGCCAGGCAGGCAAGCTCTCCGAAGTGGTCGGCACCTTCCAGCTCAGAGCTGTGTCCGCCTGACCATGAACCACGATGCCGCGGGTGCCGTGGCAGATCACGGCAGCGCCTTGCTGCGCGCGCTCGAACACAGCGACAGCGCGGCCTTGCTCAGCGCGGCCGATGGCCGCGTGCTGCACAACAATGCGGGTGCCGTGCGCATGCTGGGCTTCGAGCTGGCCGAGATGATCGGCCACACGCCGCTCAGCAGAATCAGTGGCCGCCACACCGATGCCGATC
>JACMOG010000530.1 GCA_014378125.1 Vitreoscilla sp.
GGCTGAGCGAGCGGCTGGGCCCACGCCTGTTCGTGAAGCCGGCGTCGCTCGGCTCTTCCATCGGCGCCAATCCCGCGCACGACGAGGCCTCGCTGGCGTTCGCGCTATCGGCCGCGCTGGAGCACGACGACACGGTGCTGGACGTGCCCTCGCACATCGACACCGCCACCGCCAGCAAGGTGCGCGAGCTCGCGCGCGAGGCCTTCGAGGTGCTGCGCTGCCGCGACCTGGCACGCGTCGATTTCTTCCTCGACGCGCAAGGCCAGCTGTTCGTCAACGAGGTGAACACGCTGCCCGGCTTCACGTCGGCCAGCCTCTATCCGCGCATGTTCGAGGCGTCGGGTCTGCCCATTCGCGAACAGGTGCGGCACCTGGTCGAGTCGGCCCTGGCGAGAAGCTGAAGTGGAAGGGGTCTGGCCCCGTCGGGGCCAGACCCCGCAGAGGCTAGGCCGCAGCGAGCACCGGCGCCGCGGCCACCAGCGCGCGCGCCAGCTCGCCGACGCGCATCAGCGCATGCCGTTGCGTGTCGTCCCAGCGGCCGCCCACGCCCAGCCGGATGCAGTGGCGGTAGCGGTCGCTGGCGCTGAACAGCGTGCCCGGCGCGATGGCGATGCGTTCGGCCAGGCAGGCGGTGAACAGCGCCTGCGAGTCGAGCACGCGCGGCATCTCCACCCACAGCACGTAGCCGCCGGCCGGGTCGGTGACGCGCGTGCCCTTGGGAAAGCTGCCGGCGATCAGGCGGCGCGCCTCGTCCACGCGCACGCCGATGGTGTGGCGCATCTGGCGAAAGCCCGCCTCGTTGCCGGTGTGGCCCAGCAGCTCGGCCATCGCCAGTTCCACGAAGGTGGTCTGCGACCCGCTGGTGGCCATCTTCATGCGGCGCACCGGCTCGGTCCAGCGTCCGGCCTCCACCCAGCCCACGCGCAGCCCCGGCGCGATCGTCTTCGAGAACGAGCCGCACAGCATCACGTGGCCCGTGGGGTCGAACGAGCGCACGGCGCGGCGCCGGTCCTCCTGTTCGGCCAGGTCGTTGTGCAACACGTCCTCCACCATCGCGATGCCGCGCGTGCTCACCAGTCGCGCCAGCCGCTTGCGATCGGCGGGGGTCAGGCTGCCACCCATCGGATTGGACAAGGTGGGCGACAGCAGCAGCGCCTTCACGGGCTGCGTGTCGAGCGCGAGCTCCAGCGCGTCCAGCGACAGGCCGTCGCGCGGATGCGTGGGGACCTCCAGCGCTCGCAGGTGCAGGCTCTGCAGGATCTCGAGGAAGCCGAAGTATGTGGGCGACTCCAGCGCCACGATGTCGCCGGGCCGCGTGACGGCGCGCAGGCACAGCGTGATCGACTCGAGGCAGCTGTTGGTGGCGACGATGTCGCGCGGCTGCAGCTGGCAGCCCAGGCGCAGCGCATAGCGCGCCACGGCGCGCCGCAGCTCGTCATGGCCCGAGCCCAGCGCGTACTCGCACAGCACCGCGCGGTGGCGCTGCGCGGCGCGCATCACCGTGCGGCGGATGCGCTCCACCGAGAACAGCTCGTCGCTGGGGCTGGCCGCGCCGAACGAGATGTAGCCCTGCTCGTGCGCGAAGCGCAGCGTGTGGGCGGCCAACGCGTCGATGTCGACCTCGCGCGAATCGGGCGGCGGCTGCGTCGCCTCCGGCACCGGCGGGCGCGGCGGCCAGGTCGCGCAACGACGGCAGCC
>JACMOG010000531.1 GCA_014378125.1 Vitreoscilla sp.
AGCACGCGCTCGCCGTCGCTCGCCTCCTTCACGCGGATCTTGCACAGGCCCTCCAGCCGGTTGGCGTACGACTTCGTGAACCCCGGGGGCATGTGCTGCGTGATGACCACCGCCGGCGAATCGGGCGGCAGGTTCATCAGCACTTCCTTGGTGGCCTCGGTGCCGCCGGTGGACGCGCCGATGAAGATGATCTTCTCGGTCGACAGCCGGCCGATGGACTGCGCGGGCGCCCGGGCGGGCACGGCGGCGCCGGCTACCGTGGTGGTGGCGGGCGCGTGCAGCTTGGAGACGCGCGCCTTGGAGGCGGTGCGAACCTTCTCGGTGATCTCGTCGGCCAGCTGCTTCAGGCCGTCGGCCACGCCGATCTTGGGCTTGGCGACGAAGTCGATCGCGCCGAGCTCCAGCGCGCGCAGGGTGACCTCGGCGCCGCGCTCGGTCAGCGTGGACACCATCACCACCGGCATCGGCCGCAGCCGCATCAGCTTGGACAGGAAGTCGATGCCGTCCATGCGCGGCATCTCCACGTCCAGCGTGATGACGTCGGGGTTCAGGTTGCGGATCATCTCGCGCGCCGCGAACGGGTCGCTGGCCGAGCCCACGCATTCCATGTCGGGCTGGCGGTTGATGATCTCGGTGAGCAGGCTGCGCACCAGCGCGGAGTCGTCGACGACGACCACTCGGGTCTTTGCCATGGGTTGGTTCTCCCTGGTTTCTTCTTGGGTCAGAAAAGGTCGACGGAGCCGCCGCCGGTGGAGGCCGGAGCGGCCTTCTGCGCGGCGATGCGGTCCTGCTGCACCATGGCCTCGGCGTTGGTCGGCGCGAGGCGCTTGACCATGGCCTTGCCGGTGTTCGGCAGGAAGCACACCTTGCGCGGATAGATCTGCATCACGTCTTTCGAGACGACCGGGATGCGTTCCATCGCGAGGAACTCCATCACGAACTTTGTATTGCGCTCGCCGACGTTGATGCTGTTCATGCCGGCGATGACGGCGCCGCCGCCGAACACCTTGGCTTCCATCGTGAGGCGCGTGGCGCCGCGCTTCATCATCTCGTTGATCAGCAGTTCCATGGCGTACGAGCCGTAGCGGCCCGAATCGCCGGTACCCTCGGGCAGCATGAAGTGGTTCATGCCGCCGATCTTCGCGTGGCGGTCGTACAGGCACGCGGCGATGCACGAGCCCAGCGTGGTCATGACCAGCAGCTCCTCGTTGTCGACGTAGTACTCGCCGGGGAGCACCTTGACGGCCTCGTTCTGGAAGTGCGCGTCGTAGTAGAAGAACGACGCCTCGCCGGGCTTGCGCGGGGCCGACTTCAGCTTCTCGAGGCGCGAGCCGGGGCCCGACGTGGCGCGCATCAGCGGCGGGCGCGTGCCGAGGACGGAAGGCGTGGGCTGGAGGGAAGCCATGTTGCGGAGCCTGAAGAGTGAAAGGGGGAAGGAGCGGACGAAGGACGGGCGCGGGCGCTCGCGTCAGACGCGCTTGTAGATGGTCTTGCCTTGCAGGAGGAACAGGTCCCGCGAGTCGGTGAAGTTCTCGGAGTGGCCGACGAACAGCAGGCTGCCGGGCTTCATCACGGCGTGGATGTGCTCGAGCACCTTGCGCTGCGTCTCGTGGTCGAAATAGATCATCACGTTGCGGCAGAAGACCATGTCGAACGCCTCGCCCATCGACCATTGCGTGGCCATCAGGTTGAACGTGCGGAACTCGATCATCTTCTGCAGCTCGGGCTTCACGCGCATGAAGCCGGCGTTGGCGCCGGTGCCGCGCATCATGTGCTTCTGCAGCCGCTGCGGCGACAGGCCGCGCGCGTCGGCGGCATACACGCCGCGCTGGGCGGTGGCCAGCACCTTGGTGTCGATGTCGGTGGCCAGCAGCTTGGCGTTGCCGCAGCCGCCTTCCTGCAGCGTCATCGCGATCGAGTACGGCTCCTCGCCGGTGGACGCGGCGTTGCACCACATGCGGATGGGCTTGCCCGCCATCGGTTTGAGCGCGTCGGCCAGCGCGTGGAAATGGTGTTCCTCGCGGAAGAACGAGGTGAGGTTGGTGGTCAGGCAGTTGATGAACTCCTGCCATTCCTGCTCGGCGGCGGCGCCCGTGGCGCGTTCCAGGTCGTTCAGGTAGTCGGCGAAGCTGCGGTCGCCCGTCTCGCGCAGGCGGCGCGACAGGCGGCTGTACACCATCGCCCGCTTGCCATCGTGCAGGCTGATGCCCGCGCGCTGATAGATCAGCTTCTGCACGCGCTGGAAATCCGCGTTGGAGAACGCGAATTCCTGGCTGGCGGCGGCGGTGCTGTCGAATGCGAGGTCGGTGCTCATCGTGTTTTCTGGCCCATGGTCCGAGGGGTTCGGTATGGGGTTATCGGTCAGTGGCAGCCAGTCTCAAGAGACTTGGCCTTGCCCGGCGACCCAAGTTGGGGCCGAAATGCGGCTCTTTTCCCGGTTCCGTCGTGCAAGGGTGCGGCGTTAGACTCGGTTGCAAGGTGAAATGGCGTCTGCCCACACCGCGGTCGCCTCCCAAGAACTCCCCACATCCGTGAACTCGAAGCCCTCTTTCCTGCCATCCGCTGCCCCGGACGCCTTGCGCCTGGAGCAGGCCCTGTCGCTGCTGGCGCAGTCGGGACAAGTGCAGCCGGCAGGCGTCGAAGGCAGCACGCCATGGCTGCAGTCGCTCATCGATGCCCTGTGCGACCTGTCCAGCCGCGACGGCCTGACCGGACTGGCCAACCGCCGCAATTTCGAGAACGCCATCGGTCGCGAGTCCGACCGCGTGGCGCGTTCCGGCGAGCCCGCGCTGCTGCTCATTGTCGATATCGACCACTTCAAGCGCATCAACGACCAGCACGGCCACGTGGCCGGCGACCTGGTCATCAAGGCCGTGGCCGACGCGCTCAACGCCACCGTGCGGCCCATGGACCTGGTGGCGCGCATCGGCGGCGAGGAATTCGCCATCATCCTGCCCAACTGCCCCCCCGCGTTCGGCGCCGCCGTGGCCGAACGCGTCCGCGCCCGCGTCGAAGGCCAGGCCATCCCGCTGGTGAGCGGCCAG
>JACMOG010000532.1 GCA_014378125.1 Vitreoscilla sp.
CCCTTGATGGTGCAGGTGGAGCGGCACGCCGCCCTGCGGTTGGTGCTCCACCTCGACGACGCCGACGGCAACGACCCCCGCCTCGTCCTGCTGTCGCAGGCGCAGGCCGACGCGTGCAGCCGCCACGAGCTGGCCGGCAGGCAGCGCCTGGTGATCGGCGACGAACCGCTGCACGCCGAAGGCGACACCGTGGTCGTGCTGGGCACCGCCCGCCCCGAGCTGCACGTGTGGCCTGCCGACGACCTGCAAGGCAGCGCCGGCTTCGCGCGCTGGGAACGCGCGGCGGACGACGCCGACGAGCTACCCGTGCGCTGGCACGTGACGCACGACGCGCAGCGGCCTCCCTCGCCGCGCGACGGCCCGGTGGTCAGCTGGCGCGGACGCGCGGTGCCGCTGGCCCCGGTGGACGCGGCCTACGAGCAGGGCATGCAGGTGCGCCTGGAGCCCGCCGCGCCGTGCCCCGCCGGCACCCGCGTGCTGCTCACGCTGGACTACATCGGCGACGCCGCCCGCCTGCTGGTCGACGGCGAGCTCGTGGACGACCAGTTCGCCGACGGCGAGCCCTGGATCATCGGCCTGCACCGCTTCGTGCGCGGCGACGGCTCGTGGCCGAAGCTGGAGCTGCAGATCGTGCCGGCCAATCCCGAGCTTCCGATCTTCCTGGAGGAGCGCGCCCGCGAGCGACTCGCCGCCGCGGCGCCGCATCGCGCCGGCGTGCTGGGCGCCACCGCGCGCGTGCTGCGCCGCTCGCGACTGAAGTTCCAACCGAACGAGGCTCCCCAATGGCTGGACTGACCCTGCGTTCGCTCTCGAAGTCCTTCGGCGAAGTCGCCGTGGTCAAGGACGTCTCGCTGGACATCGCCGACGGCGAGTTCTGCGTGTTCGTCGGGCCCAGCGGCTGCGGCAAGTCGACGTTGCTGCGCATGATCGCCGGCCTCGAGGACATCACCGACGGCGAGCTGCGCATCGGCGGAGAACGCGTGAACGAGCGCGCGCCGTCGCAGCGCAACGTGGCGATGGTGTTCCAGAACTACGCGCTGTATCCGCACATGAGCGTGGCCGAGAACATCGGTTTCGGCCTGGGCCTGGCGGGCGTCGCCAAGGCGGTGGCGCGCGAGCGCATCGCGCAGATCGGGCAGATGCTGCAGATCACGCCGCTGCTGGATCGCAAGCCGGCGTCGCTGTCGGGTGGCCAGCGCCAGCGCGTGGCGATCGGGCGCGCGCTGGTGCGCGAGCCTGGGGTGTTCCTGTTCGACGAGCCGCTGTCCAACCACGACGCCTCGCTCCGCGCGCAGACCCGCGTGGAGATCGCGAAGCTGCATCGGCAATATGCGCGTGCGGCGTCCGTCTACGTCACGCACGACCAGGTCGAGGCCATGACGCTCGCCGACAAGATCGTGCTGCTGCGCTCGGGCAACGACGTGCTCACCCTGGGCAGCGTGGCCCAGGTGGGCACGCCGCTGTCGCTCTATCGCGAGCCGGCCAACCTGTTCGCCGCCACCTTCCTCGGCTCGCCGAAGATGAACCTGCTGCCGGCGAGGGTCACCGCCATCGCGGACGACGTGCTCACGCTCGCCACGCCGGAAGGCCACACGCTGCACGCCGGCGTGGACGGCGCGCGCGCGCGCGTGGGCGACACGCTCACGCTGGGCGCGCGCAGCGAGGAGCTGCGCCTGCAAGCCGACACCGGCGTCGACACGCTGCCCTGCCAGGTGCAGTGGGTGGAGCGTCTCGGCGACATGACCTACGCGTACCTGGGCCGGGCCGGCAGCGACACCACGCTGGTCGCACGCCTCGACGGCCGCAGCACCGCCAGCGTGGGCGACGCCGTGCACCTGCACCGGCTGCCCGCCGCCTGCCACGCGTTCGACGCGAGCGGCGACGCGCTGCGAAGGCTCGCGCCATGACCACGCGCCGCCACCTGCTGCGGGCCGTGGCCGCCGCCGGCGCCCTCGGGCTGCCGGCGCTCGCCCGTGCCAGCGCGCCGCCGCTGAAGGTATGGATCAACGGCGACAAGGGCTGGCATGGCCTGGCGCTGGCCGCCGCCGCGTTCGAGCGCGACACCGGCGTCGCGGTGCAGATCGAGCATCCCGGGGACGCCATCTCCAAGTTCGAGCAGTCCGCCGCCGCGGGCAAGGGTCCCGACGTGTGGATCTGGCCGCACGACCGCCTGGGCAGCTGGGCCAGCGCGGGCCTGATCGACGCCGTCACGCCGTCGGCCGCCACGCGCGCGTCCATCGACGACCAGGCCTGGAGCGCCTGGACGCTCAAGGGCCAGACCTGGGGCTTCCCGCTGGGCATGGAGACCGTGGCGCTGCTGTACAACAAGGCGTTGGTGCCCACGCCGCCGGCCACTTGGGACGACGTGCTGGCCATCGACAAGCGGCTGTCCGCGCAGGGCAAGCACGCGATCCGCTGGTGGATGACCGAGGTCTACTACAGCTGGGGCCTGATCGCCGCGGGCGGCGGCTACGCGTTCGCGCGCCGCGCCGACGGCAGCTACGACGGCCAGGACACCGGCATCGCCTCCGCGGGCGCCGCGCGGGGCGTCGACGTGATGCTCGACCTCGTGCATCGCGGCGCGCTGCCGCGCACCGTCACCTACGCCGACGCCGAGGCCGCCATCAACGACGGCTCGGTGGCCATGACCTTCAACGGCCCGTGGGGCTGGGGCAACCTGCGCAAGAGCGGCATCGACTTCGGCGTGGCGCCGTATCCGCGCATCGGCAGCCATGCCGGCGGCTCGTTCGTGGGCGTGCTCGGCGCGATGATCTCCAGCGCCAGCCGTCAACGCGAGCTGGCGCACGAGTTCATCGAGAGCTACCTGCTGAGCCTGCCCAGCCTGCGCGCCATCGACGCCGACGTGCCGCTTGGCGTGCCCGCCAACAAGGCGTTGTACGCCGAACGCTCGGCAGACCCGCTGATCGCCGGCACGGTGGCTTTCACACCACGTGCCAGTCGAGATTGCCCTTGGCGAAGATCTGCTTCAGGCGATCGGTGCGCGCGAGTTCGTCCACGCTCGCCTGCAGGGCCGTGGCGAGGTCGCCCGCGTCCTTCTTCACGGCCATGCCCACGGCCCAGCCCGAACGCGAGTTGTGCACCGTCGGCAATGGATTGATGACGAAGCGCGGGCCGCCCGCCAGCACCGACTGCAGCTCCGAGCCAAGCCCGGCGACCGCCGGGAACTCGCCGCGCTTGAGCGCCGCGGCGGCCTCGACGCCGTTCTTCCACGTGGTGGTCAACTGGCTGCGGTAGGCACCGCCGTCGGCGCCGATCA
>JACMOG010000533.1 GCA_014378125.1 Vitreoscilla sp.
GGTGGTGCACGCGGCCTGATCAGGCCGGCAACACCTCGGCCAGCACGATCGCGTCGATCCCCAGCTTTCCGCGCGCCGCCGCCAGCGCCTCGATCGGCGCCAGGAGCAACGCGTTGGCCAGTGGCGCCAACGCCGTGTGCGCGGGCTCGCACAGCAGCACGTAGCGCGGCTGCCCTTCCTCGTCCAGGCGACCCACCCAGTCCAGCGACATCAGGACCTCCAGCACGGAATCGATCTGCAACGGATCGAAGCGCAGGCTGTTGGCCAGGTCGACGCCGTTCATGCCGTGCTCGCCCGCCTCGCGGCTGCGTTGCAGGCGCCGCACGAGCTCGAGCGCGAGCGCGAAGCGCTGTCCCGGCACGTGGCCGTGCTGCACCAGGTTCAGCTTGAGGCTGGGCGCATAGGCCGCGATCACCGCGCCCAGCAGCACGATGACCCAGCCCAGGTAGATCCACAGCAGGAAGATGGGCACGGTCGCGAACGCGCCGTACACGCTCGAATAGGACGTCATGTGAGTGAGGTACCAGCCCAGCGTGCGCCGCGCGATCTCCATGCCCGCGGCCACGAACAGCCCGCCCGCGACGGCGTGGCGCCAGACCACCGGGGCGTTGGGCACGTAGTGGTACATGCCGCTCATGGCCGCCGCGAAGGCAAGGAACTCGACGAGCGACAGCGAGAAGCTGACCCCGCCGTTCATCTGCTGCACCATGCCGCTGGAGGCCGAGATGGCGTACGACGTGAAGGTGAGGCTGGCGCCGAGGATCAACGGGCCCAGCGTGACCGCCGTCCAGTAGATGAGCACGCGCTGCGCGATCGGGCGCGGCCGCTTCACGCGCCAGATCGCGTTGAGCGTGCGGTCGATGGTGAGCATCAGCGCCATCGCCGTGAATCCCAGCGCGATCAGGCCGAAGGCGCCGAGGCGGCTGGCCTTGGTGGCGAACATCGTGAGCGCGCCCAGCACGGGCTTGGCGATGCTGGGCGGCACCAGCGTCTGCAGGAAGTATTTCTCCAGCCCGGCCTGGAACGTGCCGAACATCGGGAACGCCGTGAACACCGCCAGCATCACCGTGAGCAGCGGCACCATCGAGATGAGCGTGGTGAAGGTGAGGCTGCTGGCCGTCACGCCCAGGCGGTCGTCGCGA
This sequence comes from Vitreoscilla sp., assembly GCA_014378125.1. Next base: position 1,143 of record JACMOG010000533.1, read on the forward strand.
AAGCGCGCGCGCAGCGTGCGCAGCGTCTCGAACCACGGCCAGTTGCGCAGCGTCTGCATGGGCTCGGCGAACAGCTCGCCCAGCAGTGTCTTCAAGGTCTTGGAAACCGTCATGGCGACTATCATGGGAAACATGGCCGACAGCTCGACGATTACCGCAGACCGTGTCACTTCCACCACCCGCGTGGTGGCCGTGGCGTCGACGCTCGCGCTGATCGCGCTGAGCATCGCGTGGGAACTCGTGTGGGCCCGCACGGGCCATGGCACGCTGGTGCTGAAGGCGCTGCCGCTGATCATCGCCCTGCCCGGCCTGGTCAGGCACCGCATGTACACCTACCGCTGGCTGAGCCTGGCCGTCTGGCTGTACGTGGCCGAGGGCGCGGTGCGCATCGTCGACCGCTCGCCGTCGAACTGGTGCGCGGGCGTCGAGGTGGCGCTGTCCATCGTGTTGTTCACCGCCTGCGCCACGCAGGTGCGCTGGCGCCATGCCGTGGCCAAGCGCCTGGCCGCGGCCGACGATCCGCGCGCCGACGCCGGGATCGCGCATTGAGATGAGCGACCTGCTGGACGGCCTGCGCGCGATCGTGGGCGCGCAACACCTGCTCGTCGCCGAAGGCGACACGCTGCTGGAACACGAGCGCGACTGGCGCAAGCGCTACCGCGGCCACGCCCTGTGCGTGGTGCGCCCCGGCACCGCCGACGAGGTGGCGGCCGTGGTGCGGCGCTGCGCGCGCGAGGACGGCGTCAGCATCGTGCCGCAGGGCGGCAACACCGGCCTGGTAGGCGGCGGGGTGCCCGACGACTCGCGCCGCCAGGTGGTGCTGTCGACGAAGCGCCTGCGCGCCGTGCGCCGCGTCGACGCCGACAACCAGACCATCACCGTGGAGGCCGGACTCGTGCTGCAGGAGCTGCAGGCCGCGGCCTCCGAGGCCGGCCTGCTGTTCCCGCTGTGCCTGGCCGCCGAGGGCACCTGCACCATCGGCGGCAACCTGGCCACCAACGCCGGCGGCACGCAGGTGCTGCGCTTCGGCAACGCGCGCGAGCTGTGCCTGGGCCTGGAGGTGGTCACCGCGCGGGGCGAGCTGTGGAGCAGCCTGCACGGCCTGCGCAAGGACAACACCGGCTACGACCTGCGCGACCTGTTCGTGGGCAGCGAAGGCACGCTGGGCATCATCACCGCCGCCACGCTGCGCCTGTTCCCGCAGCCGCGCGCCGGCGTCACCGCCTGGGCCACCTGCCGCACGCTGGCCGACGCCGTGGCCCTGATGCGCAGGTTGCGCGCGGCCTTCGATTCGGAGCTGGTGGGCTACGAGGCGATGAACGCGCTGTCGCTGCAACTGGTGGAGCGGCACTTCTCCGCGCTGCGCGCACCGTTGCCACTCGTCGATGCAGAGGGCGCGCCGCTGTGGTCGGTGCTGGTCGACCTCGCGTCGCCGCACGCCGAGCACGTGCTGCGAGACGGCGCCGAGGCCGCGCTGTCCGCGGCCATCGAAGCCGGCGAGGCGCTGGACATCGTCGTGGCGTCCAACGAGCTGCAGGCGCGGGCCTTCTGGCAGCTGCGCGAGGCGATCCCGCTGGCTCAGGGTGTCGAAGGGCTCAACATCAAGCACGACATCGGCGTGCCGCTGTCGGCGCTCGCCGCGTTCGTGGACGCGGCCGACCTCGCGCTCCAGACCGTGGTGCCGGGCGCGCGCCACATCACGTTCGGGCACCTGGGAGACGGCAACCTGCACTACAACCTGCAGGCGCCCGAGGGCGATGCGGCGGACGACTTCCTCGCCTCCCACGAGGCTTCCGCCAACGCGTGCGTGTACGACGTCGTCGATCGGTTTGGCGGCACCATCTCGGCGGAGCACGGGATCGGGCGGCTCAAGCGCGAGGAGTTGGCCTTGCGCAAGCCCGCGGCGGCGCTGGCGATGATGCGGGCGATCAAGGCGGCGCTGGATCCGCGCGGGCTGCTCAATCCGGGCGTGCTGTTGCCAGACGAGCGATGAGTCTCGCGGCGCTCGCCGCCAGCCCCTGTCATCCTGCGCGCCGGCCGGCCTTCGCACTCAGACGATACGCCGTACGCCGGGAACACTCACGAGCAGGCCGGCGAGGAGGTAGCACGCCAGGCAAGTCAGCGAGCCCGTCACCGCGAATTTCACGAGCTGGGGCGCTTGCACCTGGCGCCATGCTAGGGCGATGGCAACCAGCACGGGTGGATGGATGATGTACATGGCGTAGGCGCGCCGCCCGAGCCGCCGCTCGGTCGTGCCAAGCGGACGAGCCCGGCTTGCGAAGCGATGCAACAGCGTCAAGATGATGCCCCAGGCGACCAGCGGCTCCCAGAACGCATAGATGGCGTCGAGCGGCTTTCCCGCGAGCACCGGCATGGCCTTGGCGAAGAAGTAGGCGGCCGGGAGCAGCGGAAATGCGACGTACGCGACGCGTCGCCACAGCCGGGCCTGCGCCTCAGGCACCTGTTCGAGCCAGCGTGGCGCCGCGGCCACGAAGCCGAACGCGAACAACACCACGTAGCTCGCAAAATAGCCCAGTTGCAGACCCCACACGTTCACACCCACCGGCCAGGACTGACGCAGCACGAAGGCCCCGAGGCCGGTGGCCGCAGCGGCGATCGCGAGCGCCTTGTTCGACGGCCAGGGCCGCCGCTGTGGCGAGCGCGCCGGCGCCTCGGTGCGATGGCGCCGGCCGGCGACCGCGCGCGACCAGACGACCGCGGCGACCGCGAAGATCAGCAGCGCCTGCGCAAA